>CAYRHK010000255.1:0-3780 GCA_964423825.1 uncultured Terricaulis sp.
AGGCCCAACACAGCGTGCGCGAGATGGCCGACATGCTGAAGAAGGAAGGCGTGGAAGTGAAATACGCCATCCATCCGGTCGCGGGCCGCATGCCGGGGCATATGAACGTGCTGCTCGCCGAAGCCAATGTGCCGTACGATGAAGTGTTCGAGCTTGAGGACATCAACAACGAGTTCTCACAAGCTGACGTGGCGTACGTGATCGGCGCCAATGACGTGACCAATCCGTCGGCCAAAACCGACCCGCAATCGCCGATCTTCGGCATGCCGATTTTGGACGTGGAAAAAGCCAAGACCGTGCTGTTCGTGAAGCGCGGCATGGGGAGCGGGTATGCGGGCGTGGAGAACGAACTCTTCTTCCGCGATAACACCATGATGTTGTTTGGGGACGCGAAGAAGATGACGGACGAGATCGTGAAGGGGTTGTGAGCGATGTTGTGGGCGGTTTAGCCATCGCCAAGTGCAGTGACTTTCTCGCGCGCCTTTGCATCACCCTGATCTGCCGCGAGCTTGAAAAGGCGACGCGCGACATTCCGATCCTTTAGGCAACCGCCGATGCCGGATTCGTAAGCCATGCCGAGTCTAAGCTGTCCGAGCGCGTTCCCGGCGTCGGCTGCGAAGCGGTAGTGGCGAACCGCCTCGTACGGGTCTTTGTTGAGGCCACCCTCGCCGTTTTCGTACGCCACTCCCAGGTCTGCGTGTGCTCGCGCGTTTCCTTGCTCGGCGGACAATCTCCAAAGTCGAACTGCCTCGACTTCATTCTTGGCGAGTCCGCCTCCTCCGCGGAAGTGCATATTCGCAAGATTGCACTGTGCGCCGGCCGAGCCTTGGTCCGCCGCCAACTTGTACAAACGCGCCGCCTCGCTTTCGTCTTTCGGGAGGCCGCCCTGCCCCAGTCCATACATCCGACCCAATTCGAATTGCGCGCGTGCGCTCCCTTTGTCTGCGCCAAGTCGGAACAGTCGCGCGGCTTCGTGAAGGTCTTTAGGCAGCCCGCCTTCTCCCACTTTGAAAGCCTGGCCCAGGTGCGACAAGCCCTCCTGATCGCCTCGACTTGCCGCCAACCTCCAAAGCTTGACGGCAGCGAACTCGTCTCGCCCGAGGCCCTCGGTCCCATGAAAATACGCGTAGGCGATCGAGCAAAGAGCAGGGGTATCACCCTGGACGGCATTATCCCAATGCGTCGCCAAGTTTTCTGACGCGCCCTCCGGCACTGGTTCCGTGAACCGCTCAGACGCTAGATCGGGCGTCGCGCGTGTTTCATGCAACGTTCCGGCGCCCAGCGCGAAGCTCGTCAAGGAAGGCGCACCATAGCTGCGCCAATCTTCTTCGAGTCCGCGCAGCTGCGAAACGCGCGACAGCGCTTCGCGGCCGAGGCGCCGGGCCAGGTCTTCAAGAAGGCGATGGAGTATTTGATTACTTGGTGACGCGTCCCACTCACTTAGATTGATAGTGTCGAGCGCGGCAAAAGTTTCCGGTATGGCGCAGGATTCGATGCGTGCGGGCAGCAATTTTCCAAGGTTCAGCGCCGCACGCGCCTCCTTCAACACCCAAGCGCTTTCTACAGCCATCCGACACCAAAGCACGATGACAACCTGCGCTTTGGCGATTTCCTCCATGAGCCGCGGTTCAAATTCATCGCCTGGAATGAGTCCATAATCGTACCAGACGCACTCCTCCGCGTCGGCCTGGAAGTAGCACTCCAGCACCTTTTTCAAGTGTCGAGCCGCTGCCCGACGCTCACTCTTGTAGGAAATGAAGATTTCAGCCATGCGCGCGTGCCGATTTTGAAACCACCACCGCAGCATAGCTCCAGACACGAAAAGCGGAAAGTGTCGGGCATCGAGGCAAATGCCAATGCGCCCACCCGCCCCATGACGAAGCCGACACTGGGCGCGCGCCTTAAGCTCTGCTACGTGGCCAGCCTCGAGGAGAGGGGACGCCCATGGCCGATGCATTCATTTCTTACAAGAAGTCCGACGCCGACCGCGTGCGCCCGCTCGTTGATAACCTGCGCGCCGCGGGCCTCGATGTCTGGTGGGACGAGGGCATCCAGCCGTCCACCTCATGGCGCGCGGAGATCGCCAGAGAGCTCAACGCCGCCAAGTGCGTGATCGCGGTATGGACGCAGGACAGCGTCGATCCCGAGCAGGGCCAGTGGGTGATGGAGGAGGCGACGCACGCGCTCAACCGCCGCGTGCTGGCGCCGGTGCGGCTCGATCTGGTGTCGCCGCCCTTGGGCTTCGGTGAAGTACAATATGCCGATCTGGCGGCCTGGAGCGGCGGCGCCGATGATCCACGGTTCCAACACTTCCTCGGCATTGTGCAAGCCATCGTACGTAGCGAGCCGATCCCGCAGGCGCCGCGTCCGACGCACTTCGAGGCGCCCGGCATCAAGCTTCAGGGCGTGCGCATGGAGAACGTCAACATCCAGGTTGGCGAGGGCGGCGCACCGAACCGCATCGAGATACCGGCAGGCGGCAGCCTGCATCTAGGCGGCGGCGCCGATGATGACGACGAAGAAAACGAAGCGCCGCGCACAACGCGCCGCGCACGAGAGAGAACCCCGGTCTCGTCCGCGCTCTTCACGGCCCAGGCAGTCGGGATCATCTTCCCGCTCATCGCCATCATCATCTTCATTTTCAGCATGGGCGGCATGGCCTGCAATGCGGGAAACGCGCCCGGCTTCTTCTGCGATGCGCTTGACGCATTGCGCGGAGCGCCGTCGGATAAGCCGTGAGTCGCTAACGAGGACATCATGGCCGCCGCACCCAAGACCCAGAAAACCAAAGCCTCGGTCGCCGAGTTCATCGCCGCAGTCGAGGATGATACCCGCCGCAAGGACGCGAAGATCGTCGACAAGATGATGCGCGAGATCACCGGCGAGAAGCCGGCGATGTGGGGCCCCAGCATCATCGGCTACGGCGAATATCAGACCAAGAGCGGGCCTTGGCCGCGCACCGGCTTCTCGCCGCGCAAGGCCAATATGGTCGTGTACATCTTGCCTGGTTTCAAGGAGTACGAGCCGCTGCTGAAGAAGCTCGGCAAGCACAAGATCGGCAAGTCCTGCCTCTACATCAACAAGCTGGCCGACGTCGAAGAGTCCGCGCTGCGCGAACTGATCGCGCGCGGCTGGGCGCACATGGCCAAGACCTATCCCGAATGAAAAAGGGGAGCGCTCTACAGCGCTCCCCTTGATCGTCCGCTCGCTAGATCAGATTTACCAAATCGTGACGCGCTCTTCCGGCGCAAGATAAAGCGCATCGCCAGGTTGGATGTTGAACGCTGCGTACCATGTGTCCATGTTCCGCACCGTGCCGTTGCAACGATAGAGCGCCGGCGAGTGCGGGTCAGTCAGGACTTGATTGCGCAACGCCTGATCGCGGATCAGCTGTCGCCACGCTTGCGCCCACCCGAGGAAGAAGCGCTGGTCGCCAGTGAGCCCCTCCAGCACAGGTGCTGGGGCGCCGCTTAGCGACGATGTGTAGGCGTGGTACGAGACCTGGAGGCCGCCGTTGTCGCCGATGTTCTCACCCAAAGTCAGCTGACCGTTGACGGTGATGCCTTCAAGCGGGCTGAACGCGTTGTATTGCGCGACCAATCGCCCCGTGACTTCCTCGAAGCGGCGCACGTCTTCCGCGTTCCACCAGTCGCGCAACACACCGCGCGCATCCGACTTCGCGCCCTGATCGTCGAAGCCGTGGCCCATTTCGTGGCCGATGACGCCGCCGATGGCGCCGTAGTTCACGGCCGGATCGGCATTGGGATCGAAGAACGGCGG
>CAYRHK010000256.1:0-3775 GCA_964423825.1 uncultured Terricaulis sp.
CGCCACGCTTGCGCTAGCGACGGCAGCGCGGATCGCAGCGCTCTATTACAACCAGCTCGACCTATACTACGACGAGGCCCAGTATTGGGCGTGGTCGCGCGAACTCGACTGGGGCTATTATACCAAACCACCGCTGATTGCGTGGGTGATCGCCGCGACCACAAGCCTCTTTGGCGATGCGGAGTGGGCTGTGCGGCTCGGGGCGCCGCTGGCTCACGCAGTCGCTGCGAGCGCTCTGTACGCATTGGGGCGCTCGACCTATGGGGCGTGGCCCGGCTTCTGGACAGGCGTCGCCTGGTTGCTGATGCCAGGCGTGTTTTTGTCATCTGGCGTGATCTCCACGGACGCTGTGCTGCTGCCGCTCTGGGCGCTTGCGTTGTTCTCGGCGTGGCGGCTGATGACGACGCGCGCGTGGGCGTGGGCCATTGCGCTCGGCATCTTCGTAGGCCTCGGCGCGCTGGCCAAGTACGCGATGCTCTACTTCGTACTTTGCATGGTCTTGGCCGCCTGGTGGCTTGCGCCGATGCGGGAGGCGTTGAAGGGGGGGCGCGGGCTGGTCGCCGGCGCCATCTCGGCTCTCGTGCTCGCACCCAACATCGTGTGGAACTTCCAAAACGGCTTTGCCACGGCTCGCCACACCGCCGACAACGCGCGTCTTGATGCTTCGGATATGTTCAACCTCGATGAGCTGTTCGAGTTCTGGGGGGGGCAGTTCGGCGTTCTCGGCCCGATCGTGGCCTTGGTCTTGATCTGGGCGATCTGGCGGATGTCTCGCCGCTGGGCCGGCGCCTCGGTTCAAGACAAGTTCTTGCTGGCCTTCATTCTGCCGACGCTGATCATCGTAAGCGTCATTGCCTTCATTTCGCGCGCGAACGCCAACTGGGTCGCCGTCGCCTACCCCGCGATCATCGTTTGGGCGGTCGGCAGTTTGTTCGACTCGATGCCGGGTCGACGTGTGCTTGCTGGCGCGCTTGCGTTCAATGCGCTGCTGGGCGGCGTGGTGCTTGCGGCAGCCACCATGCCTCAGTTTGCAAATCTCGCGAAGGGCGTCCGAGAAGCGCAGGCCTGGGGCGAGACAGCGCGCCAGATCGCCGAACGCGCGCGGCCGCGCTCAGGCGAACCGCCGTTTACCGCGGTGCTGGTCGACAACCGCGCCGCCTATTTCGAACTCAATTACTACTGGCGCGATGCGCGACGCCAAGGCCAGCCGCTACCGCCCGTGCGCATGTGGCTACTGCATGGCGAGGCGCACAATTCCGCCGAGGCCGCCGATCCCATGCGCGCCGAGGAAGGCGCACGGGTATTGGTCGTGCATTCGCGGGAGGAGTACCGGTCGATCGTCGCTGGCGACTTCACGGTCTTTCGCACGATCGAACGCATGAGCATTCCGTTGGGCGGGGACTTCGCGCGTCAGCTGGAACTTTCCATCGGCGAAGGCTTCGCTCCCGTCGAACGCGACGAGGCTTTCAGGCGGCGATTGCAGGACTAGCGGCGAATCCGCGAAGCGGCTATCTGCGGCGCTCGGAGTCGAACATGAGTATGTGGGCGCGCATCGCGCGCGAGGTTCGATATTTAATCGGCGTCACCCGAACGCTGCTGGCAGTGCGCCGCATCGACCCGAACGCCAACGTGCTCATCTGCGACGACTTCGAGGCCGCTGTGGATCGCTTCGCCGACCACACAGCGCTCATCTTCGAGAGCGAGCGTTACACGTATCGCCAACTGGACGCGCTCGCCAACCGCTTCGCGGCATGGGGCGATGCGCTTGGCTTGACGCCTGGCAGTTCCGTCGCGCTGCTCTTGCCCAATCGCGCCGAGTACGTGCCCGCCTGGATCGGCATGACCAAGATCGGCGTCGCCGCGGCGCTGATCAACAACAATCTCACCGGCTCGGCTCTGGCGCACTGCCTATCCATATCAGGCGCCACGCATGTGATTACCGACAGCGAAGGCCTCGCCGCGCTCGCCAGCGTTCGCGTCGGACTCGCCCGCCCGCTGACCTGTTGGTCCATCGATGGCGAAGAAGGCGAGGCGCGCGCCCTCGATCTCAAGTCGCCGCGCACGGCGCCGGAACGGCCGTCGAGCGGGCGGCGCGCGGGGCTCATGTCGCGCGATCTGGCGCTCTACATCTACACGTCCGGCACGACTGGCATGCCGAAGGCCGCCAAGATCAGCCACGTTCGCGCTCAGCTCTACATGCGCGCCTTCGCCGCCGCCACCAACACTAACTCTGATGACCGGCTCTACTGCGCGCTGCCGCTTTATCACTCTACTGGCGGTCTCTGCGCCGTTGGCGCGGCGCTGCTCAACGGCGCCACGCTCATCCTGCGGCGCAAATTCTCGGCCAGCCACTTCTGGGATGACGTTGCTGATCAGGACTGTACGGTCTTTGTCTACATCGGGGAACTCTGCCGCTACCTCCTCCAGCAACCGCCGCACGCAAAGGAGCGGGCGCATCGCTTGCGCCTTGGCTTCGGCAACGGCCTGCGTCCCGATGTTTGGACGAGATTTCAGCAGCGCTTCCGCGTGCCAGCCATGCTGGAATTCTATGGATCCACCGAGGGCAACGTCTCGATGTTCAATTTCGATGGCCAGCCCGGCGCCATTGGACGCGTCCCGCCCTATCTCCAACGCAACTTCGCGGTCCGCCTGGTCAAATTCGATGTCGAAGCAGAGGAGGTAGTGCGCGATGCAAACGGTCTTTGCGTTCTTTGTGATCCCGGCGAAGTGGGCGAGGCGGTGGGCCTGATCCAGGACGACGCGCGCCACCAGTATAGCGGTTATGCCGACAAGGCCGCATCAGATAAAAAGATCCTGCGCGACGTGCTTGTGCATGGCGACGCCTGGTTTCGCACCGGCGACCTAATGCGACAAGACAAGGCGGGCTATTTCTACTTCGTCGACCGTATCGGCGATACGTTCCGCTGGAAGGGCGAAAACGTCTCAACAACCGAAGTGGCGCAAACGCTGGCGCGCTATCCCGGCATCTCCGAGGTGAATGTCTATGGGGTCAAGGTCGACGCCTACGATGGCCGCGCAGGTATGGCGGCAATCACGCCGGCGGCGAGCTTCGACATCAAAGGCCTAGCCGCCTTCCTCGAGCGGGAGCTGCCCGCCTACGCGCGGCCGCTGTTTGCGCGCCTGCAGCCCGCGTTGGAGACCACCGGCACTTTCAAATATCGCAAGGTGGACTTGGTCCGCGACGGTTTCGATCCCGCGAAAGCCGAGCAACCGCCGTTTGTGCTGCATCCGGGCGAGCAGCGCTATGTGCCCATCACGCCCAAGCTCTACGAACAAATTCAGAGCGGCGCGCTGAAATTCTAGGCAAGAGCTGGTGGCGCTCTGCTTCGCATCGCATTACAGCACCGCCCATGGCACAAGATATCGTTCCCCTAAAGCGTGCGTTGATCTCGGTCTCGGACAAGACCGGCCTCGTCGAGCATGCTCACGGCCTGACCCGCATGGGCGTCGCACTGGTGTCAACAGGGGGCACCCGAGCGGCCATCGCCGCGGCTGGCCTTCCGGTTGAGGACGTCAGTGTCCTGACCGGGTTTCCCGAAATGATGGACGGGCGGGTCAAGACTTTGCATCCCAAAGTGCATGGCGGCTTGTTGGCGCTGCGCGACAATCCTGAGCATGCCGCCGCGATGACGGAGCACGCCATAGCGCCGATCGATCTCTTGTACGTCAATCTCTACCCTTTTGAAGCCACGGTTGCGCGCGGCGCCGATTTCGAGGCTTGCATCGAGAACATCGACATCGGCGGCCCGGCCAT
>CAYRHK010000257.1:0-3765 GCA_964423825.1 uncultured Terricaulis sp.
GGAGATGTATCTCATCTTCACACTAGGCCGACCAGACGTGTTGCCGATCGACGACCTCGGCGTGCGCAAGGGCGCTGAGAAACTCTACAAGCGTGCTTTCACACCGAAGGAACTGGGCGCCTATGGCGAACGCTGGGCGCCGTGGCGCAGCGCCGCTGCCTGGCACCTGTGGCGGGTGATGGACACGCAGACGCCGGAGGCGTCGAAAATCTAGACGACGCGTTTCAGGAAGATGCGATCCTCGCGCAGGATGAAACGCTCACGCCGCGCGAACTCAAAATTCTCGCGACCTTGCGGATCGGCAGCCAAGCGCGCGCGATAGGCCTCATACGCCGCCAGACTCTCGATGTTGTACAGACCGTAAGCGGCGGTGAGCGAACCCTCATGGGGCGCGAAATAGCCGATGAGATCGGCCCCGCAACGCGGGATCGCCTGCCCCCAGGCGCGGGCATACGCCTCGAATTCCGGCTTCTTAAACGGATCGATTTCGTAACGAATGCAGCAGGTGAGCATGTTTTCCTCCACCCACATCCCATAACGGCTTGCGGCGCACAGATGGTTCGACTACGGTCGAACCATGAGAGATGCGCAATGAAGGATGGACCGAACATCGCAGCCATCGCCGCGATGGTCGGCGATCCGGCGCGCGCCAACATGCTGACCGCACTCCTGAATGGCGCGGCGCTGACAGCAACGGAACTGGCGCTCGAAGCCAACGTCACCAAGCAGACCGCGAGTTCGCATCTGGCGAAGCTAGCCGCCGGTGGACTGGTTGCGGTCGAGGCGCAAGGCCGGCATCGCTACTACCGCCTGGCCAACGCCGATGTCGCGGGGCTTTTGGAGACGTTGATGGGGGTCGCCGCGCGCGCCAAAGCGTTGCGCGCGAGGCCTGGTCCCAAGGAGCCGGCGTTGCGCCACGCGCGCATCTGCTACGATCACCTCGCCGGCGAACTCGGCGTCGAATTGTTCGACGCTTTCATCGCCAACAAATGGATCGATGCCGGCCCAGAAAACACATTCTCACTGACGAAATTGGGACGCATCAAGGTCTCGACCTTTGGCGTCGATCTCGGCGAGATCGAAAAGGGCGCGCGGCCCTTGTGCCGCTCGTGCCTCGATTGGAGCGTGCGCCGCCACCATCTCGCCGGCGCGCTTGGCGCGGCGATCCTCGAAGAGGTTTTCGATCGCGGCTGGGCGGTGCAGAAGCGCGGCAGCCGCGTGCTCGAGTTCACGCGCGTCGGCGAAGCGGGCTTGCGCCGCATCTTCGCCTTCGCGACGACGCAAGCGAGCTAAGTGCGCCGTACGCCGCACGTGTTGATGCCCAACAACGCGTAAGCCGGGCAGAAGCCGACGATGCCGGTCAGCAGCGGGATAGCGCCCAGATAGGCCCACGGCGTCTGCGGCCCGATGAACGCGAGCGACAAGATGCCCGCGCCGACGACAACGCGCAGGATGCGATCGATTGCACCTTCATTCACTTTCATGGCGGCTCTCCTTCAATGGCCGCACATGACGCCGACAAACCCGCGGCGTCTGTGACGAGATCACACCGGCGCCTCAGCCAGGCGCGACAGGGCGTCGCGGTGTTTGAGTTCGACGCGGCCGCGCGATAACGCCACGAGACCGTCACGCGCAAACAAGCCGAGCTGCCGGCTCACCGCTTCGCGCGCCGAACCGATCTCTGCCGCAAGCGCCTCGTGCGTCGCGTGCACAACGCCCTCGGCGTCAGCGAGGCGTAGCAACGCGGTCGCCACCCGTGCATCGAGGCCCGCGAAGGCCAGCGTCTCGACCACCTGCTCGAAGTCGGCGAAACGCGCGGCGACCGAACTCAGCACGGCGCGCCGGAAGCCCTCGTCCTCAGCCATGAGGCGTTGGAATTCAGCAGGGGGGATGAGCAGCGCCTCGACGGGCTCTTCGGCCACGCCCTCGGCCGCATAAACCTTGTCTTGCACCAAGCACGAAAACGTCTGCAGGCAGATTTCGCCGGGATGGACACGGTAGAGCACGATCTCGCGCCCAGAGGCCGAACTGAGCGCTACTTTCAGCGTCCCCTGCTTGAGCGCAATGAAGCCGCGGCACGGGTCGTGCGGCCGGAAGAGTACCGCCCCCGCCGGCGCGCTCACAGCCTGAGCGCCGCCGCGCGCCGCGACATCGGCCAAGCTCAAAGCGGTCATGGCGTTCTCCCATCGGGCAGTTCGTGCTATTCATACCCCATGCCGGCGGTAGCGCGCATTGATCCGAAGACCGTATTTACGCCCGAGGAATGGGCCGCACTCTCGGCGCGCTCGTCCTGGCGCGGACTTGGGTTGGTAGCTTGCGCCTGGGGGCTGATCGCGGCGGCGGCGGCGCTGTTTGCGCTGTGGCCGAACCCGTTGACCTATGTGCTCGCGGTGATGCTGATCGGCGCGCGGCAATTGGGGTTGGCGATCCTCATGCACGACGCCGCGCACGGGGCGCTGCACCCGAACCAGAAGATCAACGATTGGATTGGCGAGTGGCTGTGCGCGGCGCCGGTCGGCGGGCGGCTTGAGAGCTACCGCGCCTATCACCTCAAACACCACCGCTACACCGAGCAGCCTGAGGATCCGGATCTGCCTCTCTCGGCGCCGTTCCCGATTTCGCAGCGTTCATTCTGGCGTAAGGTCGCGCGCGATCTCACTGGGCAGACGTTCCTGAAGCAGCGCGCCGCACAGCTGTTCGGCGGACGCAAGGCCGGCGAAGTGGTGAATGCGAGCACGACGCACTTCCTGATCGTCAATGGTCTTCTGTTCGCCATCGCCGCAGCGGCGGGCCATTGGCAGCTATATCCCGCACTCTGGATCGTGGCGATGGCGACGTGGCTGCCGCTGATCACGCGGCTGCGCAATATCGGCGAGCACGCCAGCGTGACGGTGAGCGACGATCCCTTCAGCCACGCGCGCACGACGCTCGCCAACCCGCTAGAGCGCCTCTTCATCGCGCCGTTCTGGGTGCATTATCACGCCGAGCACCACGTGTTCATGCACGTGCCCTGCTACAACCTTCCGCGACTGCACCGGCTGCTATTGGATAAAGACTACGGCCCGCGGATGACGATCACGCGCGGGTACAATGAGGTGCTGAAGGTGGCGGCGCCCGCATAAGCGCGGGTCAGCGCCGCCTTCTGCGTCGTTACAAAAGAGTTATCCACAAAATAGCCGTTGCGTCGTGGCGCCCTGCCGTGCTGCGAAAAAGGCCATGGCCATGATGACGACATACCCCGATCTCGCGCCCTGCCGCGCCGTCTCGAGTGATCCCAACGTGCTTGCGGTCGCTTGGCTTGGGCGCGGCGCGACCTTCAAAACCGGCGCTGTCGCTCCCGAATTCTTCGCCAAGCTCATGGCGCTCTGCAACGACCCCTGGGAGCCGGCGCCCGATCGCGGCTGGCATGATTGCGAAATTTGCCAGTTCGATGCGCGGCAATTCAAAGGCCACCTGTTCGTGCCCTACGAAGGCAAGGTGTATGTGGCGCCTACCGGCATCGTCCATTTCGTCGCGGCGCATTGGTATCAGCCGCCGCAAGTCTTCATCGACGCGGTGATGGCGTGCCCGCCAACGCGCGGCATCGAATTCAGGCGCGCGCTGCAACGCATCGTCGGCGAAAGCATGCTCGCCAGCGCTTCGTGATCGCCGACATCCCTACATTCATTAGAGACAACACCCGCGTCATGGCGCCGAGCGCGGTGCCGGAATTGCGCCTGCATCTGGCGGACGTAGGTCCGGATCAGCTCGGGGGCATGCGGACGG
>CAYRHK010000258.1:0-3743 GCA_964423825.1 uncultured Terricaulis sp.
CGGTTGGAATGATCGAAAACTCCGAGCCCGATGCCGGCGCGAGGGATCGCACCGTCCCGCGCAGCCGCAATTCATGCGCGACGTCAGGACGCACGATCGCCGGCAGACCCTCGCTGAACCGCTCGATTTGCGTCTCTTTGAAGTTCGCCACCACGTATACCGATTGCAGCGGCACCACCGACATGAGCGGCGTACCCGACCGCACCAGCTGCCCCACTTGCACTTGCCTGTCTCCAACCACCCCATCGATGGGCGCGCGAATGACGGTGCGCTCGAGATCGAGTTGAGCTTGGCGAAGCTGCGCCTCCGCGGCAGCCACCGCCGCGTCCGCCGACGCCAAGCCGGCGCCGGCCTGTCGCGCTTGGATCTCAAGCTGCTGCAGGCGTGCAGATGAAAGGAAATCTCGTTCGGCGAGGCGCTGATAGCGCGCAAGATCGGCCTGAGCCCAGGCCCGCTGCGCAAGTTGCGCGGCGCGCTCTCCCCTGGCTTGAGCAAGCGCCGCCTCCGCCGCAGCCAAGCGCGCCTGATAGTCGGTATCGTCAATGATGGCGAGCACGTCGCCGGCGCGCACAGCCTGGTTCTCGGCCGCCGGCGCCTCAAGCACATAGCCTTCTATCCGGGACGAAATCCGCGAAATGTCCGCGCGCACATAAGCGTTGTCGGTGACCACCTGGAAACGTCCTGTCGTCCACCAGTTGAAGGCCCAGCCTCCGAGCAGCGCCACCGCCACGAGAGCCACAGCCGCCAGCACGAGACGCCCACGCCGCGGCCCCGGCGACCTGACCGGCGCCTCAAGCTCAGGCTCAATTCGATAACCGGCGTCCTCAGCCACCAATCGCTCCTTGACTTGCTTGTGTAACGTCTATTACGCTTTTGGCAATAGGCCCGCCCCGCCAATCTTGGATAGCTGTAAGGCACAAATCTTGGCTGAGTCCGCCCTAAGGAACACGGAACGACGATCCGACCGCGGAGAGGCGCGCCGCCAAGCCTTCCTCGACGCCGCGAGACAGGTCTTCCTTGCCCAAGGCTATGAAGCCGCCAATGTCTCCGATGTCGTTCGTCTCGCGGGCGGTTCGCTGGCGACGCTTTATGGGCAGTTTGGCAACAAGGAGGGGCTCTTCCTTGCGGTCGCGCGCGACCAGCAGGAACGCTTCGTGCGCGCGGTGATGCCCGCTTCGCTCGAAGATTTGGCCCTGGAACAAGGACTGCGGCGCATCGGCGAGGGCTTCCTGCGCGCCATTCTCGATCGCGAGAACCTGGCCTTCTTCCGCATTATCGTCGGCGAAGGGCGGCAGTTCCCAGAACTCTTGCAGCGCTACTTAACCTCCGTCGCTGAACGCGTTCGCGGTTTGCTTGAGGGGTTCCTGCGCGAAGCTGCGCCGCATTGCCCCGAGATCGATCGCGCCTCCGGCTACTTCTTCGACATGCTGCGCAGCCGCCACCACTACAGAGCGCTAGCAGATGAATCCTATGCTTTGAGCGACGCGGAAATCGCCGCTCACGTGGCTTCCGTCGTGCGCTTCTTCCTTGCCGCGGTGGCGGTCAAAGCGCCGGCTGAATAGATTCAGCGCCGGTTCAGCTAGCACTCGCCATTGTGTGCACTGGGCGTCTGACAGGCGCCGGGAGCCATTGTAAATGAAGAAAGCACTCTTGGCGGCGGCGGCCGTGCTGAGCGCAACGGCCTTCATGGCCGCGCCGGCGCATGCGCAGTTTGGCGGCGGCGGCTACTCGCGCAACAACGACGATGGCGAGCGCGAAGGTCGCGGCGGCCGCAATCGCGACAACGCCAATAATAACAACGACAATGCCAACAATAACAACGACAATGGCGGAAACGCAGACCGCGGTCGTGGCGGCTTCAATGCCCCGCGCGGCGAAGATGGCCCGCGCGGACCGCGCGTGCGCGGCGACGGTGGCGGCGATCAAGCTGAAGCGCCGCGTCCCCCGCGACAGCCCGACTTTGCCAACAACGGCAATGGCGGCCGCAATCGTGGCCCAGGCCCAGGAGACGGCGATGGCCGTGGTCGTGGGCGCGACTGGAACAACGGCGGAAATGGGCCTACGCCAGACGCCGATGGTCGCGGCCGCGGCCGCGGCGATGGCGGCCGCGATTGGGCGAACAATCCCGGTCCAGGCGGCCCAGGTGGCGACGGTCGCGGTCGTGGGCGCGACGGCGGCGGCCGCGACAACAACAATGGCGGCGATGGACGAGGCCGCGATTGGTCCAACAACAACAATGGCGGCGCTTTTGGCGGCGACGGCCGTGGGCGCGACCATGACGGTCGCGGACGAGGCCGCGACAACTGGAATGGCGGCCGTGATTTCGCCCACGGCGACTGGGGCGGCAGCCATGATGACCGTCGCTATAACCGCTGGCGTCACACCCACCGCGACTTCGATCGCCCGCGCTACCGCGATTGGCGTCACGTGCGTCACGGCTACTACTTCGACCGCGACTACGCCTACATCCTCAACGTCTTCTTCGGGCACCGCTATTATTGGTGGGGCTATGACGGCTGGCGGCGTCCCCATCGCGACTACCGCGTTGGCTACTACCTGCCCGACTGGGTTTATTGGGAGCCGGTGCCTTATGACCTCTACTGGCGCTTGCCGCCAGCGCCGTACGGCTGCCGCTATGTGATGGTGGACAACGACATTCTGCTGATCGTGATGTCTTCGGGCCTCATCCTCGACGCGCTGATGTACTACTAAGCGCGGGAGAGGGACAAAGAGAGCCGCCGCGCTTCAGGGTGCGGCGGCTCTTTCTTGGACGCTATAGCCCAGCAAGCGAGCGCGCCCGCTCCGACTCAGCGATTTCGAAAAACCCATCATCATTGGCGTCGAGCAGATCGAAGCGGCGCTCAGCACAGGCGCGGAACTCCTCCTCGGTGACGCGGCGATTGATATCCCCGTCGCAGGACATCACCGGTTCCCGGTCGTTGGTGATGGCGAAGCGCGCCATCGGCGTCGGTGGCTCGCGCACCATGAGCGGATTGGCGACCGGCACCGGGACACGGCCGTCATTACGTGGCTCGAGGCGGCGCCGCTCACGCGGCGGCGTCTGAACCACCGGGGCTTCGCCAGTGAGCATCTCCGGCGCTTCGTTGCGCCACAACGCGGTCGACTCCGAAGACGTCGCCAAGCTGTCATCGTTCGCGTCCAGCACATCGGCAAAGAAGGCCATGCCCTGGCCCACGAACTCAGCCCGCGCAATTTTGCCGTCGCCATCGGCGTCGGCGGCATGCACCCATGCCAAGATGGGAGGCCCAGGCAGTTCAGTCGTCGCCCGAAACGGTTGCCCCATGGGTGTGATGAACAGCGCGCCCCGCGGCAGAGCCCGGGGAACCCCTTCAGGGAACGCCCCTTGGTCCTGAGCAGCCGCAGCGAAAGACACGGCACTGAGGGCAAGGGTCAACCAGACTGAGCGCATCGAACTCCCTCCACGCCGCGCGACTTGGTCAAACACTGTGTCAACAGCATTGCCAACTGGCGCCAGAGCTTGGTTGTCGCGATTATGAACAATAATTTAGCTCTTGGCGCTGGTTGAACTTGGGCGCGGACGGTCCTACTTACCCGCCGTTAGCAATCGACCGGGGTGAGTGCCAATGGGCTTGCCTCGTCTGTTTGTGAACCCGGATCCTATAGCACGTCACAACCTTAAGGAGAAAAGCGTGGCTAGCTTTCGTCCACTACATGACCGCGTCCTCGTGAAGCGCGTCAAGGAAGAAGAGAAGACCAAGGGC
>CAYRHK010000259.1:0-3738 GCA_964423825.1 uncultured Terricaulis sp.
GCTCGCGCACTTCGCCCAAGCGCATGCCGAAGCGTTCGGGCGAAAGCCGTACGCCCAGCGAGAAGCCCGGTTTGCATGCCGCGCGCACGCCATCGATGCACTCCACAAGGAAGCGCGCGCGATTTTCGAGCGAACCGCCGTACTCATCTTCGCGCCGATTGACCTCCGCGCTGAGGAATTGGCAGATCAGATAGCCATGCGCGCCGTGGAGTTCGGCGCCATCGAATCCCGCAAGCTCGGCGCGCTTGGCTGCCGCCACAAATGACGCAATCGCCTCACGCACTTCGTCGTGCGTCATCGCCCGCGCCTTGAACTCTTCGTTGTCGGAGGGGCACAAGGGTTCGGCGCCGATGATGTCGGCGGGCGAACGCATGCCCGAATGATGGATCTGTACCACCGCGTGCGCGCCGTGCGCCTTCACGCCCGCCGCGAGCCGCGCCAGTCCCGGCAGGTGCTTGTCGTCGTGGGCGCCGAGCTGGCCCGGAAAGCCCAGCCCGCGCGGATGCACCGACGCCGCGCACGTCATCACCAAGCCAAAGCCGCCTTCGGCCCGCGCGACGAGCCAATTGTACTCATCGTCGCTCAGGACGCCGTCGACGCCGCTTTGCAGGTTGGTGAGCGGCGCCAGCATGAAGCGGTTCTTCAGCGTGGCGCCGGATTTCAGTGGGAGAGGATCGAAGAGATTGAGCATGAGCGAGGCATATAGGCGCCAACGCGCGCTTCGCCTAGTTGACCCCCACCCATCCTCCCCCTTTCAGGGGGAGGAGCAGGTTGGCGCTACAGGGCTCCTCCCCCTGAAAGGGGGAGGATGGGTGGGGGTCAGAATTCACGCGGAAGCATTCAATCATACCGCACCACGAAGCGTTTCTTCATCGGTTCAATCACGCGCCAGACGCCCTTGAAGCCGGGCTCGATCACGAAGCTGTCGCCGGCCTCAAAGCGCCGCGCCGCCCCGCCGTCTGGCGTGAGTTCACACACGCCTTGAATCACGTGGCAGAACTCCCATTCATCGTACGACACGCGCCACGCGCCGACGTCGCTTGCCCACTCGCCGGCGAAGGTTTTATCGCCGTGCGTATAATCGAGCCGCGTTTGCGTCATCGGCGCGCCTTCGATCAACCGATCGGCGTCGACTGGTTTGCGTTCGACGGGGCCGCCTAAGAGTGCGTGCAACTTGCTCACGACGCGCCCGCATCATCCGCCTTCTTGCCCTCAAACCCCGCCCAGCGGCCGAACATTTCCTCGGCGCGGCGCAAGTTCTTGTCGAGCGAGGCCATGGTCTTCGCGAAGTCGCCGGCATCGTCGCCGCGCCACGCCGCGCGCGCTTGCCCGACGATCACGCCCAGTCCTTGCGCGCGCGCTTGCCCGGTCATGCCGTCGGCCTCGAGGCCCGCCAGCGCCAGCACCCAACGCGCACAGCGCACGTGGCGTTGATGCATTGAAGCCAGCAACGTCGGGTCACGGTCGACGCCTTGTTCCATCGCGAGCACAGCGGCGCGATGGGGTTCCATCGCCTCGAAGCGTTTCATGACCAGATCGAACAGCCTATCGCGCACCGATTGCTGCGGATCGAGCGAAGAGAGTCCGTCCGCGATGGCGCGGTCGAAGGCCTCTTCGACGCAATCCACCGCTTCCCACAGCGAAGCGCCGTAAAGGTCCGCGACAGGCCGGCTGGCGGCGTTCGCCAGGTCTGCGATGGTAACCTCGCGCCATTGTTTGGCGGCAGCGACGGTAAGCGCGGCGCGGGCGAGGTCGCGGCGAAGTTCGGGATCGTGCGTGCTCATGAGCCCAGCAAGCCGCGCCGGCGCCGTCGCGTCAAGCTTTGCCGAGGTCGCGCGAGCGTTTCGCCGCAGCCGCCACGGCGCGGCGCAGCAGCGGCGCCATCCCGTCGCCGGCGGTGAGGACGTCGAGCGCCGCTTCAGTGGTGCCCCCCGAAGAGGTTACCTGCTTGCGCAGCGTTCCGGGCGCTTCGCCCGTCTCCAACATCAGCGCGCCAGCGCCAGCGACGGTGGCGCTGGCGAGCCGCATCGCCGCTTCGCGGTCGAGCCCTTCCTGTTCCGCGGCGGCGGCCAGCACTTCGGCAAGAAGGAACACGTAGGCCGGCCCAGAGCCTGAGACCGCTGTCACCACGTCCATCAGGCGTTCGGAAGCGAGCGGTTCAACGGCGCCCAAGGGCGACAGCATTTGCTCAACCAGTTGCCGATCCTGCGGCGTGCACTGCGCCGAGGCGACCGAAGCCGTGATGCCGCGCCCGATGCGCGCGGGCATGTTCGGCATGGCACGGATGACGCGGGGCGACCCCAATTCACGCGCCAGCGCTTCGATCGGAACCCCAGCCATAACCGAAAGCACACACGTCTCTTCACCGACGAACCGGCGCGCGTCGGCCAATGTCGAACCGAACACCTGTGGCTTCACTGCCATCACCAACACATCAACCGGCCCTGGCGTCGGGGGATTGATCACCGCGCCGACAGTTTCAAGTTCGCGCTGAAGGCCTTCGTCGAAATTGGGCTCGACCACCGAAAGCGTGAGCCCGCCGCCCATGCGCACAGCTTCGATCCAGCCGCGCACCAACGCCCCGCCCATGGCGCCGGCGCCGACCAGTGCGACTGTTGGGGCGTCAAGACCGCTCACGCTTCTCCGCAGGTTTCAAACAGCGCCGCCTGCGAGGCGTCGCTCGCCGACATGCCGCCTAGGATAAGGAAGCTGAACGCCGGCTGGAAGCGATCGGCTGCGTCGAGCGCGGCAGCTAGCATGGCCTGCACTTCGCCGACCGAAACGGACTCCCGTCCGATCATCGGCATGGCGTGACGGAAGATGATTGTTCCGTCGTCGGACCAAACATCAAAGTGGCCAAGCCAGAGATTTTCGTTGATCAGCGAAGCCAGCTGCGTCGCCTCGGCGCGGCGCGACACCGGCGCTTGAATATCGAAGCCCAATGTGAACAGCAAAGCCGGTAATTCTGTGCGGAAGCTAAAATAGCCGACCGTTTCGCCCCAGGCGCTCTTGAACGTGAAGTGGACGTCGCCATCCTCGGCGCGCTCGCACTGGAAGCGATCGTCCGAGCCGATCACCGCTTCGACCATGTCGAGCGGATCACCTGAAACTTCAATTTCGTCGTCGAGATAGAGATCCATGCGAGCGTCCCCTAAACGAACTCTCCGCCGCCCCCGCGCGGCACGTTGGTCGATCTCTTGCCCTTGGCCGCGCGCTTTGCGTGAGCGCGTCGAATCAGGCCCCGGACGTCAGCTTAAGCGCGCCGATCCTTACCCGGTGATTACCAGGACGGCTGAAGACCCGCCATGGGCCCGCGCATGAAGCTTTGGTGACCTGGGGCTCCTCAACCCGCGCGCCATCCTTGTTGGGCGTGGCGCCCCAAAAAGCGGGAGAGCGGAGCGCGCCGCAAGCTGCGCGCAAAAACAAAAAAGGGAGGCGCTTGCGGCGCGCTCCGCGCGGGATCGTTTCCAACCGGCGCTTCACGCGGCGTTCGAGGGCGTCCTGGAGGGCCATACTTCGACCGACGGGTCGAAGCTGGGGGTCCAGCCGACGCGTTAGCGCCGCGTTGGCGTTCCCGGTCGATGCGCGGATCTTGTACCAATCAAGACCCGTTCGGCGCTCGTCACGCCGGCGGCTGAACCACGAAGGGTAAGGCACCTTCGTACAACATCCGCATCGCACTCATCCCGCATCCGCTGCATCGTTCGGTTTTGGCGTCCCAACAACCTCCCAACAGCG
>CAYRHK010000260.1:0-3735 GCA_964423825.1 uncultured Terricaulis sp.
GGCGCGGCCGGCGCCCCCGGATTGGATTCGTCGTAGGCCGCCAGTACGTCGCGGATGCGGATCAGCCACTCATACAGATGCTCCTTGGGGCGCGCGTTGAGCGCCGGGAAGGAGCCGACAATGCCAGCCTTGCACTGCGCCAGCACAAGGTCCGGGTTGGCGATGATGAATTGCGGGGCGCCGACCACGGGCAGGCGAAGCTTGTCGAATACGGGCGGCAAAGCCATCATCGTCTCCTGTTGACGTCTCTCGGTAGCGTGGGCTCAAAAGCGCGTCGATAGGCGCCATAGCGTCAACGGAGTGGAAATGGCGGATACCCTGAGCTTGGGCGAGGACGCCGACGAGGCCGATTGGCGCGCGCTGGTCGAGAGGGGTCTCAAGGGCGCGCCCTGGGAGCGGCTAACGACCAAGACCAGCGACGGCATCACACTGGCGCCGCTTTACCGCGAGGCCGATATCGCCACCGCGACGGATGATGTTGCAGGCTCCCCGGGCGTCGCCCCATTCGTGCGCGGGGCGCGGCAAGGGCCGTGGCTCGTTCGCCAGTCGTTTGAGCACCCGGACCCCGAACAAACCAATCGCGAAATCCTCGCAGACCTGCAAGGCGGCGTCTCCGCGATCGAGTTGAAGATTGATCCGGACGGCGTTGGCGGCGTTGCGATCCACGGCGCCGCTGACTTGGATCGCACGCTCGCGGGCGTGATCTTGGAAGCGGCGCCGGTTTCGCTTGATGCTGGAGAGCATGGCGCGTGGGCGGCGGCGCTGCTGCGCGACAAACTCAAGGGCGTGGCGGCGGCGGGCACGGCGTTCAACCTCGATCCGGTCGGCGCTTTCATGCTCAGCGGCAAGCTGTGCAATGAAGAGCAAACTCTTGCGATGGATTTCGCCGTGCGATATCGCGCAGAGTTGCCATCAGCGCGTTTCCTCCGCGCCGATGCGCGCCCCGTCCACGAAGCCGGCGGCACGGAAGCGCAGGAAATCGCGTCGGCGCTCTCCAGCGGCATCCATTATTTGCATGCGCTGACCGCGTCTGGGCTGACCGTCACCGAAGCCGCCGGTACGATCCAATTTGCCGTATCAGTCGGTCCTGACGTGCTCGTCGAAGCCTCGAAGCTACGCGCGCTGCGGCTGTGTTGGGCGCGCGTGCTGGAAGCGAGCGGTGTTGCGGCCGAGCACCGCGCCGCGCACGTTCAGGCATTCACTTCAAAGCGCATGATGACGCGCTACGACGCGGAGACGAATATTCTGCGCGTCACGGCCGCAGCGTTTGCGGCCGCGGTCGGCGGCGCAGACGACATCACCACCCTGCCCTTCACAGATGCACTCGGTCTACCCACGCCGTTCGCGCGTCGCGTCGCGCGCAACACGCAACTGGTGCTGATGGAGGAAAGCCACCTTGAGCAAGTCGCAGATCCAGCTGGCGGCGCCTGGTTCGTGGAGAGGCTTACTCAACAACTCGCCGACAAAGCCTGGGAAATCATGCAGGAAATAGAGCGACGCGACGGAATCGTGCAAGCGCTGCAAAGCGGCTATGTGCAAGAGGTCGTCGCGGTCGCACGCGCTGCACGCCAAGCGGCGTTCGCGCGGCGCAAAGAGACCATTGCGGGCGTCACTGATTTTCCGCTGCTCGGCGTTTCTTCCCCCGTTCACGGGGGAAGCGGCCGCACAGCGGCCGATGGGGGGGGCAACTCACCCCCCCACCGTCTCGCGGCTGCGCCGCTTGGCGCCTCCCCCGCTCGCGGGGGAGGAAAACTCTCCCCGATCCGCTGGGCGACGCCGTTCGAAGCTTTGCGCGAGCGCGCCGAAGGCAAAACCAAGGGCGTGTTCTTCGCCAATCTTGGCGCGCTCGCGGAGTTCTCTTCGCGCGCGCTGTTCGCGCAGAATTTGTTCGCTGTCGGCGGCGTTGGCGCGATTGGGGCCGATCAGGTGCACGCTTCGAATGACGCGCTGGTCAGCGCGCTCAAGGCCAACGGTGCATGCGTCGCCGTCATCGCCGGTACGGACGCCGCGTACGCCACGCAGGCAGAAACCGTCGCGCGCGCACTGAAGGACGTTGGCGCGCGTTGGATTCTGCTCGCGGGCAAACCGGGCGAGCGCGAGGCCGCGTGGCGCGCGGCGGGGGTTGATCAGTTCGTGTTCGTCGGCGTCGATGTGCTGAAAGAGCTCGAGACGCTGCATGCGGCGCTCGGGGTTGCGTGATGCATTTTCTGCAACCACAGTCCACGCTTTGCGCTCCCCCTCCCCTGGAGGGGGAGGGGGAAAGGGGGTGGGGTGAAACGCCGGCCGGTAGCGTCAGTCTGAGCGTAGTCGAAGACGACGCGGCGGCGACTAAGCGCCGACAAGCTCAGCATGACGCCATTTGGCGTTGCGCCTCTGACGTCACCCCCACCCCTGCCCCTCCCCCCTCTAGCGGGAGGGGATGTGCGCAGCACTCCACGCAACTGCCATGTTGAACCGTCGCCCACTCGCCCTAATGGGCAGCGCAATCTTGCTTGTTGCGCTCGCGGCGCTAGCAACCGCCCTACTCCTGGTCCTCTGGACGCCGTGGGCGGGGCGGTATGTGCAAGGCGTCGACGTTTCGCACCACCAAGGCGCCATCGATTGGCGCGCGCTCGCGAGCCAAGACATTCGCTTCGCCTACATCAAGGCTACAGAAGGCGCGACCCATGTCGATACACGCTTCGCCGCGAATTGGGACGGGGCCGGCGCGGCGGGGCTTTATCGCGGCGCCTATCATTTCTTCACGCTCTGCCAATCGGGCGCGCGGCAGGCGGCGAACTTCATCGCCATCGTGCCGCGCGTGGAGGGTGCGTTGCCGCACGCGCTCGACATGGAACACATGGGCCCCTGCCGCGAAGGGCCGACCACGAGCGATGTAGTCGGAGAGATGCGCGTGTGGCTCGATCTCGTGGAAGCGCATTATGGCAAACGCCCGCTCATCTACACCACGCGCGAATTCCATGACGCCTATCTCCGCGACGTGACAGGAGAACGCTTCTGGATCCGGTCGCTTGGGGTTCGCCCACGCTTTCGCGAAAACGACTGGGTGATCTGGCAGCACCACAACAAGGCGCGCCGACGCGGCGCGCAAGGGCTGGTGGATCTGAATGCGTTCAATGGAGATGAGGCGGCGCTGGCGAACTTTGTGAGCACGCCGTCATGACGCACATAGGCGCAGCGACTGCCCTCTCCCTCCTGCGGGAGGTAGAGGGCAGGGTGAGGGTGGAGCATAGGCGCCCGATCCCTTCGCGTAGGCAATTCAAGGGCGCGCAACGACTCCAACCAAATGCGCCACTCCCTCACCCGGCCCTCTCCCCCTCTCGGGGGAGAGGGTTAGCGACAGAGCACACATCATGACCCTCCCTGATTTTTCCATGCTCCCGCTGCCAACAGATATAGCCAATGGCGCGGCGCCTGTCGGCGAGGATTGGCTCACGCCGGAAGGCATCGCGGTGAAGCGCGCCTATGCCAGCGCCGATCGCGCGGGCCTCGACTTTATCGACGGTTTTCCGGGCTTGGCCCCGTTCGGGCGCGGGCCGTACCCGACCATGTATGTACAACAACCGTGGACGATCCGCCAATACGCGGGCTTCTCCACGGCGGAAGATTCCAACGCCTTTTATCGCCGCAATCTGGCGGCAGGTCAGAAGGGGCTCTCCGTCGCGTTCGACCTCGCGACGCACCGCGGCTACGACAGCGACCATCCGCGCGTGATCGGCGACGTCGGCAAGGCAG
>CAYRHK010000261.1:0-3709 GCA_964423825.1 uncultured Terricaulis sp.
GAACGGCAACCAGCCCCCGCTCTCTGGACTACCCCGGGCGGACCAGGACGCGATTGTGGCCGAGTTGCCCTTCCAGCCGCTGTGTTCTCAGGACTGTAGAGGGCTGTGCCCCACCTGCGGTATCAAGCTTGCCGACGCGGAAGAGGGGCACACCCACGAGGTGATCGATCCGCGCCTCGCCGTCTTGCACCGCGACCTCGACAGTCTCAACCGACCTCATGCCCGCCCCAGCCACAACCCTGCCCAACACGCACCAACCGAAAGCAGCACCGAAACGGCCGCGTAGAACAACCCCGAACCAACGTGTTGCTGCAACAGCCGCACCGACTCCAGCGAAAACGCCGAAAACGTAGTGAACCCACCTAGCGCTCCCACACCCAGCGCTAGGCGTAACGTGACCTGCTCTGGACCAACCCGGGCAGCGAGCATGCCCATGGCAAAACCGCCGAGCACGTTCACAATGAGCGTACCCCACGGAAATCCAACTCCAAGCAAGCGCGCAGCCACAAGTCCAACGCCGTAGCGCATGAGCGATCCCAACGCGCCGCCGATAGCCACCCAAAAGGCCTGAGTCATTGTAGCCGGGCGCTCAGATTGGCGAGCACGGCGCTCGCGTCGTAGGCGTTGGCCGCCTCAGGTTTTGGGCCCTCGCCGAAACGTATCTCGAGTGTTGCAGAGCTTGCGCGTTGAGCGCCGCCCCCAAGAGGAAAGCTGAAGCCGACGCTGGCGCCGACGCCACCACTGCCGCCGTATGACCCTCCGCCGATGCCAACGCCTACACTCGGACCCCCGCGGCTGTTATTTTCATCGAGCGAGCGACGATCGACCCAAAACCACACACGGCCGTTCTCGAGCGTCAACTCCGCCGCGCGGCGCAGGGCGTAGTCCTCCAATGTAGCGGCGGGAGCCGACCCGGAGGCGCGATAGGTGACGAAATAGCGATCGGATTCGACCTGGGTCTCTGTGTATCCAGCCGCGGAGGCGGACGCGGCTGGGCCATAGACCGGAGTGGTCGAGGCACAGGCCGCAAGCCCCGCGAGCGAGAGAGCGGTGATCAATGTTCGCACCATGGGAATCTCCTTCACACGCCCGATCCTAACAGGTTTCGCCCCCCGGCGTCGTTTCAAGCTCCAGTGACCGACATGCCTCGCTGAAAACGCATGGAGCTGGGGCGGCGAAAACACGCCGGCCTTGGCAGGGGAGAGGAACCTCCAAGGCGGCGGCGTGCAACATCAGACCCGAAATAGCTGTCCCGGCGATGTTAAACAGGCCCCCGTACTTGGCATCGCCGGCAATGGGGCGCCCAATCGCCGCAAGGTGGGCGCGCAATTGATGCATCCGTCCGGACTCAGGGCGCAGTTCAACCAAGGCGGCGACGGTACTTCCCGCTAGCGTCCGATAGCGTGTCAGCGCCGGCTGGCCGTCCGCTGCCACCTGCATGATATCGAGACCCTTCCGGGACGCCTTCTTCAGTGGGAGCGCAATCTCTCCAACAAGAGGCTGAGGCGGCCCGCCACAAACAATCGCGAGGTATGTCTTCTTCACATCACGGTCAGCAAACGCCTTGCTCAGGAACGCCGCCGCGGGCTTGCTGCGCGCAACCACAATGACGCCAGACGTATCGCGATCGAGCCGATGCACGAGCCGCGGACGCTTGCCATTAGATTTGGCGAAGGCGCCAAGCATCGTCTCCAAACTTTCCACCACGCCGGACCCGCCCTGCACGGCAAGCCCCGCCGGCTTATTGAAGACTAGGATGTCCGCGTCCTCATGAAGCAGGAAAGCGCGTGGATCCTTACTCACGTCAGCAACGCCAGCGCCTCGGTCATGAGCGGACCGATCTCGGTGTTGAGGACAAGATCGGCGATCCCATCGAAATCGGTGGGTTCGCGGTTGACGATCACGACGCTGGCGCCGTGACGCCGCGCCTCGAGCGGCAATCCCGCCGCCGGAAAAACCAACAGCGAGGAGCCCAACACTAGAAACAGGTCGCACCTACGCGCCGCCTCGGTGGCGCGACTCATCTGTTCCTCCGGCATCGCCTGCCCAAACGAAATCGTCGCCGTCTTCAGCAAACCCCCGCAATGGACACAAAGAAGCTCCTCACCGCCCCGCCAAGCCGACTCTAGGCAGTCAAGCTCGTGGCGCGCGCCACACTCGAGACACTTGGCGTATGTCGCGTTGCCGTGGATCTCGATCACCTTGCTGGAAGGCGCGCCAGAGTCTTGATGCAAATTGTCGACGTTTTGAGTGATGATGTTCATGACCTTGCCAGCATCAAGCAGTGCGGTTACCGCGCGATGGCCGGCGTTGGGCGTCGCGCCCGTCCAACCGACAGTGCGATTGAACACTCGGCTCCAGGCTTCGCGGCGCGCCGCCGCCGACGAGACGAAATCCTGGAACATGATCGGCTTCATCTTGCTCCAGACCCCGCCGGGACTGCGAAAATCAGGAATGCCGCTTTCCGTGGAGATGCCAGCGCCGGTGAAGACCACCACTTGCCGTGCATCCCTGAGTCGCGAGGCAAGGGCGGCGGCGTCCGACATCTCAGCGGCGGCCATGCGCCCTGCGCCAGCGCAACGGCTTGCCTGCATCGCGCACCACAAACCCCTTCGCCTCAAGATCAAGCTGTACCGTCTTGGTCCACCAGGTAGTGGTTGTGCCTGGAAAGACCTCCGCCGACAACGCGTCCCGCATGGCCGTCATCATTTCGTGCTGTGTCATTCCCGGCGCCCTTATGGGCAACAATTGCAACATGGCCGCGCGCGCGAGCATGTATTTCTCTGCGTCAACCCGCTCGGTCTTGCCAGGGTGATTGACGTTCTCAACGACGGCTTTCTCACTCGTCGCCTTCTTCACTCCTTTGCGCGCTGGGCGCGTAATTTTTCCCATTGCTCTAGTCTCTCCTTGATTGCGCCCTCTCGGCCGCGCCCCTGTGGGGCATAGAACACGCGTCGCTCCATTTCATCCGGGAAGTAGTCTTGGCCGGAGAAGCCAGCTTCAGCCTCGTGGTCGTATTGATAGCCGCCGCCATAACCCAACTCCTTCATGAGTTTGGTCGCTGCATTGCGAATATGCATGGGTGGACCGAGCGACCCGGTTTCCTTCGCCGCCTTCAACGCGCCCTTCCAGGCAACATACGCCGCGTTGGATTTGGGCGCAGTCGCAAGGTGGATCACCGCTTGCGCCAGATGCAACTCCGCTTCGGGCGGGCCGATGAAATGCACCGCGTCCTTCGCGGCATTTGCAATCAGCAGTGCGGTTGGGTCAGCAAGGCCGATATCCTCCGCCGCCGCACGCACCAAACGGCGCGCGATAAAGAGCAGGTCCTCCCCGCCTGAAATCATCCGGGCGAGCCAGTAGAGCGCCGCGTCCGGATCGGAGCCGCGAATGCTCTTGTGCAGCGCGCTGATGAGGTTGTAGTGCTCCTCCCGGTCCTTGTCGAAGGCCGGCGCGCGCTTCTGTAACAATTCCCCGAGCGCCTTGGCGTCGAGGGAGGTCTCAGGGCCCAGCGCGAACAATTCCTCCGATAGGGTCAGCAGGTAGCGCCCGTCGCCATCGGCCAAGTTGCACAAGGCAATGCGCGCATCGTTGGTCAGCGGCAGCGTGCGCTGCAGCAGCATTTCAGCGCGCTGCAGCAACAATTCGAGCGCTGCATCGTCGAGCCGCTTCAGCACGAACACCTGCGCGCGCGACAACAGCGCGGCAT
>CAYRHK010000262.1:0-3693 GCA_964423825.1 uncultured Terricaulis sp.
AGCGCCAAGAGCCGGTGGTGCTGCCGGCGCGCTATCCCAATCTGCTTGTCAACGGCGCGGGCGGCATCGCCGTCGGCATGGCCACCAACATTCCGCCGCACAATCTCGGCGAGGTGATCGACGCGGCGATTGCACTCATCGACAATCCCGACATCTCGGATCTGGACCTGCTCGACATCGTGCCAGGACCGGACTTCCCCACGGGGTGCGAAATTCTCGGCCGTACCGCCGCGCGCGCCGCCCTGCTCACAGGGCGCGGCTCGGTGGTGACGCGTGCCCGCTACAAGATGGAGTCGATCCGCACGCGCGAAGCCATTGTGTTCACCGAAGTGCCCTACCAGGTGAACAAGGCCAGCGTCTACGAGCGCATCGGCGAACTGGTGCGCGAGAAAAAGATCGAAGGCGTCGCGGAAGTGCGCGACGAAAGCAATCGCCTCGGCATTCGCCTGGTGATCGAGTTGAAGCGCGACGCGGTAGCCGATGTCGTGGTCAACCAGCTCTATCGCTTCACGCAGCTGCAGACTTCATTCGGCGTCAACATGTTGGCGCTCAACAATGGCCGCCCCGAGCAGATGGGCCTGCGAGCCATGCTCGCGGCATTTCTGGCGTTCCGCGAGCAAGTCGTCACGCGGCGCACAAAATTCCGCCTCGCCAAGGCGCGTAAGCGCGGCCACGAAACCGTCGGCCTCGCCATCGCGGTCGCCAACATCGACGAAGTCATCCGCGTCATTCGTACCAGCGCCGACCCCAACGAAGCGCGCGAACGCCTCACCTCGCGCGACTGGCCGGCCGGCGACATGCTTCCCCTGATCGCGCTGATCGCCGACCCGCGCACGCAGGTGATCGACAATGATCTTGGGGGCGGCTCGATCCGCCTCTCCGACGAGCAAGCGCGCGCGATCCTCGAGTTGCGCTTGCAGCGCCTCACGGGCCTGGGCCGTGACGATATCGCCAAGGCGGCCAATGAGATCGCCGACGAAATCAAGGAATTGTTGGCGATCCTCGGCTCGCGCCAGCGCATTCTCGACATCGTCAAGTCGGAGATGGGCGAGGTGAAAACCGCGTTTGGCGTTCCACGCCGCACGCCGCTCTCGGAAAGCGAAGGCGAGATCGACGACGAGGCGCTGATCCCGCGCGAGGACATGGTCGTCACCGTGACCCACGGCGGCTATGTCAAACGCACGCCGCTGGCGGCCTATCGCACGCAACGCCGTGGCGGCCGCGGCCGCGCCGGCATGGCGATGAAGGACGAGGATTTCGTCACCCGCATCTTCGTGGCCTCCACGCACGCGCCGATCCTGTTCTTCTCCTCTTCGGGCATGGCCTACAAGATGAAGACGTGGCGCCTGCCCGCCGGCGATCCGCGCACCAAGGGCCGGGCGCTTGTCAATCTCTTCCCGCTCGAAGCCGGCGAGACCATCACCTCGGTGATGGCGCTGCCCGAGGACGAGCAAGATTGGGACAAGCTCGACGTCATGTTCGCAACGCGCTCTGGCAGCGTGCGCCGCAACAAGCTCTCGGATTTCGTGCAGGTGAACCGCAACGGCAAGATCGCCATGAAGCCCGACGAGGGCGACGGCATCGTCGAAGTACAGATCTGCTCCGAAGACGACGACATCATGCTCACGACCCAAAACGGCATGTGCGTGCGTTTCCGCACCACCGACGTGCGGGTGTTCAAGGGCCGCGACTCCACCGGCGTGCGCGGGGTTGACTTGCGTGAGGGCGACAGCGTCATTGCCATGAGCGTGCTTCGCCACGTCGACGCGAGCACCAAGGAAATAGCCGACTTCTTCAAGTGGGATGCCCAAGATCGCGGCGACGTGGAGCTTGAGGACGAGGAAGCCGCACCGGCCAGCGAAGAAGCGACGCCGTTTGAACGACTCACCTGGCTCAAGACCCAGGAGCAATTCATCCTGGCCGTCACCTCAACCGGCCTCGGCAAACGCGCGTCGGCTTACGAGTACCGCGTCACCAATCGCGGCGGCAAAGGTCTGATCGCGCACCGCCTGACTGGCGATGCCCGTCTGGTCGCTTCTTTCCCGGTCAAGGACGACGAAGAACTGCTCTTGGTCACCGATAAGGGCCAGCTCATCCGCACCGGCATCGCCGACATCAGAATTGCTGGACGGGCAACCCAAGGCGTGATCCTGATCAATGTCGGCGACGATGAGCATGTCGTGGCGGCCGAAAGGCTGGAAGCGCTCGGCGGGGAGGACGGCGAGTGAACCAAGGGGTACGCGTCGGCCTCTATCCTGGCACCTTCGACCCCATGACCAACGGCCATGTCGATATCATCCGACGCGCCGCCGGCCTGGTGGACCGCCTCGTGATCGGGGTAGCGATCAACGCCGAAAAGGGCCCCCTCTTCAGCCTTGGCGAGCGGGTCGAGATGGTTGAGGAGCAGTGCGCCAAAATCCGCGACGGGGCCCAGATCGTCGTTCAACCTTTTGACACATTGCTGATGAAGTTCGCTGAGAGCGTAGGGGCGCAGATCATCGTCAGGGGCTTACGAGCCGTTGCCGACTTCGAGTACGAATTCGCCATGGTGGGCATGAACCAAAAGCTCAACCCGGCGATTGAGACCGTATTTCTCATGGCCGATGCCACGCATCAGGCCATCGCTTCGCGCCTTGTCAAAGAGATTGCGCGGCTTAAAGGAAGCGTCTCGCAATTCGTGCCTCCAGAAGTGGAACGGCGTCTGACGGCGAAATTCTAAGGGTGTGCTGATGCGGCGCTTAAATGGAATTCTGGCGGGAGCAGTGTTGGCTCTCGGCCTATTGGGCGTGTTCGATCTCGCGGCGGCGCAGACGCCGGACCCGCGCAACTGGCGTCAAGTCGACCCAGAGAACACACTTTACATCGATGTCGGACGCGGGGGGCGCATCGTCATCGAACTCTACCCCGAAGTGGCGCCGCGCCACGTTGAGCGCATCAAGGCGCTCACGCGCAGCGGCTTCTATGACGGCCTGCTCTTCCATCGCGTGGTCGAGGACTTCATGGCCCAGACCGGCGACCCGCTCGGCACCGGCGAAGGCGCCTCCAGCATGCCCGATCTGCGCGAAGAGTTCATGTTCAGGCGGGGGCCGGAAATGCCGTTCGTGGAGGCGGCTACGCAGAACCGCGCCCGGCTTGGATTCTACAAGACGCTGCCGATTGAGACGCAGCCCGATGCGCAGATGCAGATCACGCCGGACGGGCGGGTGCTGTCCAACGTGCTTCATTGTCAGGGCGTCGTGTCGATGGCGCGGGCCAGCGAGCCGAACTCGGCGAACAGCCAATTCTTCATCATGCGTGCGCCATACAGCGCGCTGGACAAGCGCTACACCGCCTTTGGTCGCGTCGTCTGGGGGCAAGACGTCGTCATGCAGCTCGCAGTCGGCAATCCACCGCCGGTCCCCGATCGGATGGAGCGCGTGCGTATCGCCGCCGACCTGCCGATCGAGGAGCGTGCGCCGATCTACGTGCTGCGCACCGACGGCCCGCAATTCCGCGATCTAATCGACGAGACGCGCCGCGAGCGCCGCGCGGATTTCTCGGTCTGCGATGTCAACATCCCCGTGCGCGTGCCGCGCGAAAACAGAGAGAGACGCTGGTGGTCGATAATACCTTTCATACCCTGACGATGCAGCTCGAAACGGGAGAAGTGACGATCAAGCTTCGCCCCGATCTCGCGCCGGGTCACGTGCAGCG
>CAYRHK010000263.1:0-3681 GCA_964423825.1 uncultured Terricaulis sp.
ATACTCCAACAGCGGCAACAGTTGACGTCGTTCCCCACAACGCGGCCAAAACCAACGCCAACACCGGCACGCCGCAGCAGAGGGCATGGAGACCGACCACCGCCGCATGCAACACATGCGCGCGTCGATTGTTATGTTGTAACATTGCATTGACTTAGCCCGCTGTCCGCGACGGGTCAAGGGTCAGCGAACTTTCATGAAACCAAGCTTGCGGTATCGTACGATCAGGGGCAAAACCCGCCAGCGGTTGGTCTTTAGGAAACAACAATGATCACAGTGCTCATTGCGATCCGGGACTTTTTGCTGGCGGCGGCGCTGGCCTGGGTAGGGGTGACGCTCGAGGCGCGAACCCAGACCGAACAGGCTTGTGCGCAACAAGCGTGCGAAGTGGCGCGCGACCGTTAAGGTCAAAAACCCGTGTGCCAGGTGTTTCTGCGTGCGCCTCGCCCTTGAAATCGACTAAGTTGTTGCGTTCTCGTTCCCCGACTTCGCAGCGACACTAAGGACTTCTCGCAGATGGACACGCCCGCTATCGAGCGCACGCGCGAACCTGGCGCCATGGTTGGCGCGGCAGCTCTCGTGATTGCAGGCGTCTGGGTGTTGGGCGCGGCGGCGGCGGCGATCGCCTTGGTTGGCCCCCAATATCTCGCATCCCTCACCCTCGCGGAAATGGCGGCGATCGCGGCGGCAGTGGTCCTGCCAGCGCTGATGGCGATTTTCTCCGGCATGGCGGCGCGCGATAGCGCCGTCGCCCGCGCCGAGGCGCGCCGACTGGCGGAAGCGACCGACAGGTTGCTGAACCCCGAGCGCTCAGCCGAAGCTGGCGCGCGCGCTCTGGCTGAAACAGTGCGTCGCGAGATCGGCTCTCTTGATCACGCCATCGAGGCCACGCTGTCGCGGCTCAACGATGTCGAGCGCCAAATCGCGCGCCAAGGCCACGCCGTGAACGCCATGGCCGAACGGGCCCAGACCGGCGCACAACACCTGATTGTCGGGATGGAGCGTGAGCGCGAGGATCTGATGATCATCGCGCGGGAACTGACCAATCAGGCTCAATCCATCGGCGACTCCATCTCCCGCCACACCCAATCGATCTCTCAGGCCGCACGCCAAGCGGAGGCGGAGGTCCGCGCCGCCGATCAAGCGCTTGACCATCGCTTGACCTCTTTCGGCGCCGCCGCTGCGCTGATTAGCGACCGCACGCACGGACTCTCAAACGCAGCGCAAGCGAGCGCCGACTCGGCCCTGCGTTTGGAAGCGGCTCTCAGCAACGCGCTTGATATACTCGCGCGCGCAACGTCCCTCACTGACACAGCGCGCCAATCGGCGGAAGCCGCCGCTCTTGCGGCCAACTCAACTGCTGGCGCCGTGCAGGAATCCACCGATCAAGCCGTCGAGAATGCCCGCCGCGCCGCTGAGCTCATCCGCGGTGAGGCGCAGGCCGTCGAACACGACGCGGCCCAAGCGCTTGAGCGCCTGCGCGAAGCGGCTGAGGCGGCCCGCTCGGCAGCCGCCAACGCCCGCGAAGCGCTCGAAGACGATCGCATCGCGCGACCGCGGGTCAGACGCGACGACAGCCAATACGACGCCTCTTGGCGCGACGAGCCAGATGCGCTTGATGCCCCGCCGCCCCCGCGTGCGCGCCGCAATCGCAACGAAGAACGCGCGGCGCCGCCGGAACCCGCTCAGCCCCAAAGTCGTCACGACTGGACCTGGCGCGACCTCCTATCGAACGTCGAAGAGGGCGCAGCCCCGCGCAACACCTCGCCGCGACGCGAAGCCGAAGATCCGGTTGCCCACTTGCGCCGTCAGATCTCCGAGCCACGCACGCCCGCTGCGCCGGCCTCTCCGATGGGCGACTTGATCGAGCAAGCCGGTCTGGGCATCGACGACGTTTTTTCCCCGTCGGGCCTTGAACGGATTGCTCAGCGCGCACGCTCGGGTACGCAAGCGCGCCGCCGTGCCGTGCGGGACGCGGCGCCGGACGCCTCGCATCGTTTGGCCGACTATCTGGCTCGTGACGCACGCGCAAATCAGGAAGCCATGCAGTTCCTGCGCAACGACGGCGCTCGCATCGCCGAGTTGATCGCGCGCGGCCGCGCCTCGATGAACGCTGAGGCGACACGCATTTTCCTTCTGATCGACGCGGCGGCGGGTTAACCGTTGCACCGCCAGCCATGGCCGAGCGGCTGGTGGCCGTGCCCAAGGCCTGGCGCGCGCTTGATCGCTTCCATGAGATAGCCGCGCGCGCGCTCCACGGCTGCTTCCATTGCAGCGCCCCGCGCCAGCAGCACCGCGATCGCCGAGGCTAGCGTACAACCCGTGCCGTGCGTGGCGCGCGTTTCGATGCGTGGGCTCTCGAACACGCGATAACCGGCGTCCGTCAGGAGCACATCGCGAATGATGTCGCCCTCGACATGCCCGCCCTTCACCAGCGCCGCGCGGGCGCCGAGCCGCTCCACTAGCGCTGCAGCCGCCGCGCGCTGGCCTTCGACATCGCGTACAACTATACCGGTCAGCGCCTCGGCTTCCGGTGCGTTCGGCGTGACGATCGCGGCCCCCGGGATCAACGCCTCAGCGATGACCGCGATGGCGTCGTCGGCGAGCAGCTTGGCGCCGCCTTTGGCGACCATCACCGGATCTAACACCAGCGCAGCGTCGGCGCCGAACGCCACGTATGCATCCGCCACAGCGCGCGCGTGCGCCGCCGAGCCCAACATGCCCAGCTTCCACACATCGGCGCCGATGTCGCTCGCCACCGCCTCGATCTGCGCGCGCACGATGGCGGGCGGCGCCTCGTGTACGTCACTCACGCCCAAAGTGTTCTGAACCGTGATCGCGGTGATCGCGGTCATCGCGTAGCCGCCGAGCGCGGTAACCGTCTTGATGTCGGCCTGGATGCCGGCGCCGCCGCCAGAGTCCGAGCCAGCGACAATCAGAACACGGCCTTTGAACGAAGTGGATGCCTGAACCATGCTCAAGTCATGGCCGAGCTACGGCGCCCCCTCAAGCAGGATTGAGCGTGCGCCAGACCTTCAGCGCCTGTACGGTTTCGGCCACGTCGTGCACCCGCACGACGCCAGCACCCTGCTGCGCCGCGAACAGGGCCGCCGCCATCGAGCCGCCCAAGCGGTCGCGGCGTGCGTCTTCGGCGCGCGCATCGATCATCTGGATGAAGCGCTTGCGCGACGCGCCGATCAGCACCGGGCGGCCTGTCTCCTCGCGTATGCGCGGGATCGCGTTGAGGAGCGCCAGATTGTGCTCAAGCGTCTTGCCGAAGCCAATGCCTGGATCGACCCAAATCTCGGACAGGCCACGCGCCGCCATGGCGTCCGCACGCGCCCGCAGGAAGGCTACAACCTCGCCAACCACATCCTCATAATGCGGCGCCTGCTGCATCGTGCGCGGCTCGCCCTGCATGTGCATGAGCACAATCGGGCACTGAAGCGCAGCCGCGGTCTCCAGCGCGCCCGGCGCACGCAGCGCCATGACGTCGTTCCACATCGTCGCACCCGCCGCGAGCGCCGCTCGCGCGACCACTGGCTTCATCGTATCGATCGAAATCGGCGCACGGGTCACCGACCGCAATGCAGCGATGACCGGCGATACGCGCGCAATCTCCTGGCCCTCTTCCACCGGCGCTGCTCCCGGGCGCGTCGACTCCCCGCCAATGTCAATGAT
>CAYRHK010000264.1:0-3672 GCA_964423825.1 uncultured Terricaulis sp.
CACATCCGCACGCTGCTTCTGACATTCTTCTATCGCCAGATGCCGGAATTGATTGAAGGCGGCTATCTCTACATCGCGCAGCCGCCGCTCTACAAAGCCAGTAAAGGCAAGAGCGGACGATACCTGAAAGATCAAGCCGAATACGAGAGCTTCCTGATCGAAGAAGGCGCATCAGGCGCAGTGTTCGAATCCGGCGGCGGCGCTCAGATCGCGGGCGAGGACTTGAAGCGGCTGGCGCGCGAAGCCATGGGCGTCGAAGCATTGGTGAAGCGCCTGCACCAGCGCGCGCCCGACGCGGTGCTGGAGCAGGCAGCCCTCGCGGGCGCTTTCGCTGCGGACGCAAGCGACGTGCAAGCGCAGGAGGCGGCGCGGCGCTTGAATGCGCTCGCCGAAGAGGGCGAAGCGACCTGGGTAGGCCGCTTCGATCCCGATCATGCACTGGTTCTGGAGCGCACGGTGCGCGGCGTCGCCGAACGCATTGTGTTGGACAGGTTGTTCCTGAGTTCCACCGATACCCGGCGTTTGGCCGAGCGCGCGCCGGCTTTGCGAGAGACTTATGCCGGCAAGGGGACGTTGCGCCGCGGCGCCGACAGCATCGACGTCAATGGGCCCTTGTCGCTCTTGAAAGCGATCGAGGACGCCGGCCGCAAGGGCGTGTCGATCCAGCGCTACAAGGGCTTGGGCGAGATGAACGCCGAGCAGCTTTGGGAAACCACGCTTGACGCCGAAGCGCGCACGCTCTTGCAAGTGAAGGTCGCCCACGCCGACGACGCCGACGAGATGTTTAGTAAGCTCATGGGCGATGTGGTCGAGCCGCGCCGCGAGTTCATCCAGGAATTCGCGCTGGAAGCGGACGTAGATGCTTAGGGTTGGGGGCGATTGATGTTTCGTGGATACAAATTTCTTACGGTTACACTCGCCGCGTGCTTTGCGCTGGCGGCGTGCAGTCCCGCCGCCCAGACCGAAGCGCCGGCTGACCAGAGCGCGGCCGTCAGCGACGTGTCAAAGCCCGCAAACGTCGGCGATTGCGTGGAGACGACCGTGACACTCGTCGGTCCGCGCCTTGAAGGCCTGGCCGATAGCGGCAGCGGCATCGAGTACGCGAACGGCATGGGCCAAGTTTCGTACGATGTGCTGCCGGGCGTCGCCAATTCGCTAGTGGGCGATGCCGTGCGGCTCTGCCTCGTCAGCGTGCCGGAGAATTGTCCGCCTGGCGACGATCGCGGGCGCGTCTATGCTGGCACGAATTTGCGCACCAACGAAACCTGGACCGCGCCCGATAGCCAGCACATGTGCGGCGGCGCCTAAGACTTGTTCCACCGCCGGGCGCGTGCTCTGGTGGGCGCGATTTTCGGCTCCGGGTGCAAGCATGACAACAGAGACCGCGCCGTCCCTTTGGACGAAGCTGGCCTACGGTTTTGGCGCTGTTGCTTACGGAGTGAAGGACAACGGCTTTAGCTTCTTTCTGCTGTTGTTCTACAGTCAGGTGATCGGCCTCGATGCCCGTCTCGTCGGCGTCGCCATCACCATCGCGCTTATCGTCGACGCGCTCAACGATCCCATCGTCGGCTACTGGTCAGACAATCTGCGTTCGAAGTGGGGCCGGCGCCATCCGTTCATGTACGCTTCGGCCATTCCCGTGGCGGCGAGCTATTTCCTGCTGTGGGCGCCGCCCGAAGGATGGAGCGAAGCGGCGCTGTTTTGGTATCTGTTGCTCTTGTCGGTGCTGATCAGAACCTTCATCACCTGCTATGAAACGCCGAGCGCCGCGCTCTCAGCCGAACTTAGCAGTGACTACGATCAACGCAGCTCGCTCATCTCCTACCGTTACTATTTCGGCTGGACCGGCGGCAACGCCATGTCGTTGTCGATGTTCGTGGCGCTGTTTCCGGCGTTTGCGACCGCTTCAATCCCCAACGGCCAGTTCAATCGCGACGCATATGAAGTTTACGGCCTGATCGCGTCGGCGCTGATCTTCTTCGCGATCCTGATATCGGCGCTCGGCACCCACGCACGCATCGCGACATTGCGTTCAGCGCCTCCAAAACGGCGCCTGAAATTGGCTGGCGTGTTTCGCGAGATGGTGGAGACCCTCGGCAATCGGTCTTTCATCGGCTTGTTCATCGCCGCGATGTTCGGCGCCATCGCGGCCGGCCTTGCATCGGCGCTGAACTTCTATCTGCTCACCTTTTTTTGGGGGTTTTCCGAACAACAGATTGGCCTCATCGTTGTCGGCATATTCGCGTCCGCGATCATCGGCAGCTTGCTGGCGCCGCTGGCGACGCGCACCATCGGCAAGAAGCGCGGCGCCATTGTCGTTGGGCTCGTAGCGTTCATCGGCTCGCCGTTGCCGATCGCGCTGCGGTTGTTTGGGCTGCTTCCGACCGATCCAGATTTCGTGTTCTGGTTCGTGTTGATCACAGGCGTGCTGGATGTCGGCCTGATCATCTGCTTCTCCATCCTGTTCACATCGATGATCGCCGATTTGGTCGAGCAGTCCGAACTCAAGACTGGCCGGCGCGCCGAGGGGCTTTTCTTCTCCGCGACCACCTTCATTCGCAAAATGGTGCAGGGGATTGGCGTTCTGGTCGCTGGTTTCTTGCTCTCGCTTGCAGGCGTGCCGGCCGGCGCCGCTGCGGGCGCTGTGAGCGATGAGGCCGCCTGGCGGCTCGGCGCCTATTACGCGCCCACGGTGCTTGTGTTGTGGATGGCGATGATCGCGGTGATCTCGACCTACAAGTTGGAGCGGCGCGACCACGAGCAAAATCTTCGAGAGCTGGCGGCGAGGCTCTAGCTGATCGCCCATCGCACACAAAAAAGGGCGGCGCCTTTGACAGCGCCGCCCCGCTCACAAGGGACCGTGAGCTTCGAAGACTACTTCTTCAGATCGAAGCGATCGGCGTTCATCACTTTCACCCACGCGGCGACGAAGTCTTTCACGAACTTCTCCTTCGCATCGTTCTGGGCGTAGACTTCCGACAACGCGCGTAGCTGCGAGTTCGAGCCGAAGATGAGATCGGCGCGCGTGGCCGTCCATTTCACCTGGCCGCTCTTACGGTCGCGCACTTCGTAGACGCCATCGGTGGCTGGTTGCCACTTGTTGCTCATGTCGACCAGATTGACGAAGAAGTCGGTCGTGAGCGTCTCGGGGCGATCGGTGAACACGCCGTGCTTCGAATCCCCGACATTTGTGTTGAGCACGCGCAGGCCGCCGACCAGCACAGTCATTTCCGGCGCCGTGAGGCCCAGGAGTTGCGCCTTGTCGACCAACATTTCTTCTGGCGCATGCTTGACGCCCGCCTTGACGAAGTTGCGGAAGCCATCGGCCTTTGGTTCGAGGAATCCGATCGAATGCTCGTCGGTTTGTTCCTGCGTCGCGTCCGTGCGGCCAGGCGTGAACGGCACTTTCACGGCAACGCCCGCCTTCTTCGCCGCTTCCTCGATCGCCGCTGCGCCGCCGAGCACAATGAGGTCGGCGAGCGAGATTTTCTTGCCGGTTGCGTTGAACTCAGCGCGCACTGCTTCAAGTTTTGCGAGCACGCCAGCCAATTGCGCCGGTTGGTTCGCTTCCCAATCCTTCTGCGGCGCCAGGCGAATGCGCGCGCCAGTGGCGCCGCCGCGTTTGTCGCGGCCGCGGAAGGTTGAGGCCGACGCCCACGCGGTGGTCGCGAG
>CAYRHK010000265.1:0-3647 GCA_964423825.1 uncultured Terricaulis sp.
AGCGCAAAGATCTCGCCCTTGGCGATCTCAAGATCAGTCGGCTTCAGCGCCTGCAGACCGGACTTGTAGGTCTTGCTAACGCCGCGGATGGTGAGAATGGGCTGCACGCGGGCGACTCATGACTGGCTAAGCGAGAGCCGCACATAAGGCGCCTGTCGGCTCCAAGCCAGAGGGCTTGGGTTAGCGGGCCGGCTCGGGAAGACGCTGGCGCGAGAAGAAGTCCCAGATCACCTCCCCGGCGTTGATGTCCATGTTCGTGGGGCCAAGCGAATCCGGCAAATTGCCCACACCGGGCCATGTATGCCCACCGCCGTTGACCAAGTAGAACATAATCTGAGAGTTGTCGGGGCAGCCGCGTGGGGTGAAGCGGATCACATGCGTGCCCGGCGACTGGCCGAGTTCACGCAGGGTCGCGCTTTCGCCAGCCAAATTACAGCCGTTGCGGTTTATGAAGAACGCCACCGTGTTCTGCACGCTGAGCGTGATGCGTGTAGGGTCGCCCCCTTCGGGGTTTCGTACAGTCACACCCCCATAAGGAATGCTCGGATCGGCGGAACCGTGCATCAGCAGCAGCGGCGCGGGCCGGCCCCTACCGCAAATCTGCGTCATCTCGTTGTATAGCGCAGCGCCCACTTCAGCGAAAGCCGCGAAGCGGTCGCTCGCCGAGCACGCCATGCGCAATGTCATGAAGCCGCCGTTGGAAAAGCCGGTGACGTACATCCGCGAAGGATCGATGTTGAAGTCGAGGCGCAGGTCGTCGGCTAGGTTGGTCAGGAACTCCACGTCGTTCTGCGGCGCCACCGAGCGCATGCCGCCCAGTCGTACATCGCTGCCGATCAAATCGAAATGGGTAGCCCATTGGTTTTCAATTCCGTCGGGGTAGACGACAATGAAGCCATGTCGGGCGGCAATCGCATTGAACTGGGTTATCGCGGACATGCTGGCGGCATTGCTGGGCCGACCATGCAGCACCACAACCAGCGGCATCGGTTCCGCTGGATTGTAATTTGGCGGCGTGTACACAATCCAGGCGCGCCCGCGCGAACCCCGGCTATCGGGCAGCGCGAACGCAGTTCGATCGAAGAAGAACTGTTCGATCACGGTTGCGGAATCCACGCCCAGTTGGTTCAGTTGGTGAGGTCCTCCCGATCGGAACCATGAATGCGCGCCCTGGCCGATCCCGACATAGGCGAGCGCCCGCCCCGAACTGCAATCGGCGTAATAGGCGCTCCCATTTCCACCGGTCTGGGCGGCGCGCTCGCAACCGTTGGCGGCGCGCCAAAGCCGCATTGTCTCTGTGACGCCGAAGCGCCGCGCGCGCACAGGCTCGGGAGCGTCGAGACCTGCGGTCGGCGCCATTTCGTCGCGTCGACCGTGCAAGATGATGAGCGATGTCGGCGAAGCATTGGCGCACGCCTGGGCGGAATAGTCCCACATCAAGGCGCTCACCACCGCAGCGCCGGCGATTTGCATGTCGCCGCTGCATGCGAGGCGATAGGCCATGTCGCCGCCGGAATCGAAGCCAATCAGAAATAGCCGCTGACGATCGATTGTGTAGTCGTGCGCGACCCTCTCAATGGCCGCGTTTATGAAACCCGTATCGTCGTGGGCGACCTCTCGTCTCCCCAGAATTTCGTGACCCCCATCTGCCCAGATATTTCCTGCCGTCGCCGGGTAGAGCAAAATGGCGCCGCGCGCTTCCGCCACCCGCGCCAGATTGCCGATGGCGTGCATCGCCTTGGGCGACGAGGAGCGGCCATGCAAAACGACGATCAACGGCGCGGGCGTTCCTGCGACATAGGTGGAGGGGACGTAAAGCCCCAGCGAGCGCTGCTCTCCGTCGTGCTCGATCGCGTACATGGGTAGGTCGGGATAGGGAGCGGGCGCCTGCGCGCGCGCCGCGCCAACGCCTGCAGCGGCGGAAATCAGGAAACTCAGAATCCACGTTCGAAGCATGCGTGTCCCTCGGGCGGGCATTATCCCGGCTGAATGCCCGGCGCCTAGCTGGGCTGGCAGATCATTCAGGGGTTTTCGACGGGCAGCATCCTACCCTCGTAACTCCCATCAGGAATCGCTATCAATTCCTCGATGCGTCCCAAGTCGGTTCATGTCGCGCCAGAAATCGAAGCGTTGATCGCCCTGCTGGCGAAAGTGCCGGGTCTCGGACCGCGGTCGGCGCGACGCGCGGCCTTGCAGCTGATGAAGAAGAAGGACGCTCTCATGCTACCATTGGCGGCTGCGCTCAACGAGGCTGCCGAGAAGGTGCGCGCGTGCTCCAAATGCGGCGCGCTTGATGCTGTCGATCCCTGTGCGCTATGCGCCGCGTCCGACCGTGACGACAGCCTGATCTGCGTGGTGGCGGAAGCGGGTGACGTATGGGCGCTCGAACGCGCCGGCGCCTTCAAGGGGCGTTACCACGTGCTGGGCGGCGTGCTCTCGGCGCTCGACGGCGTGCGGCCGGAAGATTTGCGCATCGCCAAGCTCATGGAGCGCGCGTCGGCCCCGGGCGTGCGCGAAGTGATCTTGGCGCTAGCCGCCACGGTCGATGGCCAAACCACAGCGCATTATCTGGCGGAACGCTTGTCCTCGCTTGGCGTCATTATCAGTCGTCTATCGCACGGGGTGCCGGTAGGCGGCGAACTCGACCTGCTTGACGACGGGACCTTGTTCGCGGCGCTGCAAAGCCGGCGATCGACCTAACCCTCTGGATTCGCCTCTATGCACTGCGTGCGCGCGCGGGTCACGCGCGGCTCCATGTTGCCAGTTTCGCGGAAACGCGCGAGCGCGGCTTCGTACTCTTCGTACGTCATAGCACGCGTGATCTTGTCCCAGGTGCAGACGCACACGGCGCTGTCAGGTGGGCACGAAGCCTCAAAGCGCGTGCGCGCTGCTTCGGGATACGGATTGGGGGCGGATTGTCCGCATGCCGTCAATGCAACCGCCCCAGCGAGGAGGGCGTAGTGAGCCCTGCGCATCCTGCTACTCCTCGGCGGCGGGAGCGCCGCCACCTGCAACTCTACAAGATCATACTTAAAAGTTCGGTGCAGCGAATTCGTTAACCTGGCGCGGCGGCGGGCGTCGGCGGCGCAGCGCACTCACGGGCATAGACTTCAAGTTGAGATTGCAGGGGACTGGCGGCTCTCTCCTCGGCGGTCATACGCTCGAAGGCGTCGAAATCGCGGCGCGAAACGTTGGCCTCGATCTTTTCCCATGTACAGAGGCACCGGCTCTCACTCCTGCCTTGCCCCTGGCATGCCTGCATGAACCCGAATTCGTAGTGGGGCGGGTATGAGGGCGCCCGCGGGGCGCAAGCACCGAGCCAAAGGACCGCGAGCGCGCACCAAGTCAGCGTTTTCAATTCGCGCCCTCCTCCAGCAATCGGCGTGCGATCACCATCGCCTGGATTTCGCCCGCGCCTTCGAAAATGTTCAAGATGCGCGCGTCCGCTAGCACGCGGCTGACCGGGTACTCTATCGCAAAGCCGTTGCCGCCATGAATTTGCAGCGCGTTGTCGGCGGCCGCCCACGCCACCCGCGCAGCGAGCAGCTTCGCCATCCCCGCCTCGAGATCGCAGCGTTTGCCCGAATCCTTGCGCCGCGCAGCGAAGTACGTGATCTGCCGCGCCGCCATGATCTCAGCCGCCATCA
>CAYRHK010000266.1:0-3620 GCA_964423825.1 uncultured Terricaulis sp.
CCATGTGCAGCGAGCGCCGGATCACGCGCGTCATGTCGATCTCGTAGCTGACGAGCTTGGTCTTCGGCGTGATCTGGCCGCGGAACGTCACTTCGCCGACGCCAAGCGCGCGCCCGCGCCCCGGCGAACCCGACCAGCACATGAAGAAGCCGACCAGCTGCCACATCGCATCGAGCCCCAAGCACCCTGGCATCACCGGGTCGCCCCGGAAGTGGCACTCGAAGAACCAGCGCTCGGGATTGATGTCGTATTCGGCGATCACCTGGCCCTTGCCGTGGGCGCCGCCATCGACCGAGATGTGCGGGATGCGGTCGAACATCAGCATCGGCGGCAGCGGCAGTTGGGCGTTGCCCGGCCCGTGCATGCGCCCCTCGCCGGAGGCGATCAGGTCTTCGTAGGAGAGCGATGAGGGGCGGCTTGAGCCTTCTGATGCCATCGGCGCGGTGACTTTCGTGAGAATTGTTGCCTTTCGTTACAGGCGGCGGCCGGGCGGGGCAAGCGTGGGGCGATGTGAAGCTGGAGCCAACAGAGTACTAGCTGGCCGTCCGTTTCGGGCCTCACAAACGTACCCCACCCGGTCGGTTGGATTGCACTCAAGGGTGTTATTCTCCAGAAATCTCAACCGAGGCGAGTCAGCTTCTTAATTTGTTCTTGTTGACTTATATGGCAACAATCGAAGATGCAATACGAGCGGGCGCTCTGGTCGAATACGCGTTGCCGGAGCATGAGCTGCGCCTGCCAAGGCGTCGTCTCCTGGCCGCCAATGAGTTTTTCGATTGGCTTGACGAAACACCGGAACTTCACAAGCAGAAAGTCGGTGGGAGGACACTGCACGAGCACGCCGAAGGGATGTTATGTTCCCTCCGGTGCGAGCGGAAACCTTCGGGTGGTGATCTCAAGCGGATGATGCCCACTAAGGCAGGGGTATGGCACGCCTATCCGCCGAAGCTCCGCTTCTACGGCTGGTTGACAGCAGCGTCTGAATTCGTCGCAGTTGCTGGAGCGCTGGAGGTCGAAACGAAAACAAACATGCGACTTAATGATCGAAAGCGTGACGAGGTGCTGACGTTTGCAAAGAGGCACCGTCTCACCGCAACCATGAAGGAAGGAGACATAAGTGCGTTCTTCACGTCATAAGCCAAGCACGCGTCGACAGATGTACTTAGCACTTGTAGCCAAGGTGGAGGGAGCGTTGCGCGAGGCTTACGTAAGGCGCAATGAAGCGGGGATCGAAAACCAAAGCACGGTTGCCGAAAAGCTTGGGGTCAATCGGTCGGTGGTAAATCGGCGGCTTACCAGTAGGCACAACATGACGCTTGAAACCGTGGCCGATATGGCTTGGGCCCTCGGGCAGAGCGTAGAAATCGACATCTTTGATCCCGACGAACGCCCGAGCAACCAGCCGCGCATCATTTCAGAACACCGACGTATCGTGTCATCCAGTGCGCAAGCGGAAAGCGCGGCGGGAAGCTCCGCCGGCCGCAGACAGCTAAGGATGAACCTCGCCGTCGCGCAGGCAGTTTGAGATGCCCAACTTTCCTTCGTTCCGCGTTGACTACGCGCTGCTCTGCGATGACGCGCGCCGGGAGGACAATGGAAAGTGGATGTACATCGGTGTTTATCCCGTTGATGTAGTTCCGTTCCAGATACCCACGACGCTGGTGCTCCGGTTGGTGTTTCGGCTCGCGCCACTGAAAATGGGAACTGTAAAAATTGAAGGACGCGCAACGCTCGACGGCGCAATCGTTGGTTCGTTCGGCGGCACCATGGAGGTCGGCACGCTCACCCCGGACAATTTTGTGACGCCAGCGCTTCCAGTCACGCTCCCGCACTACGGCAACTTGGAGTTCCAGTTGCGTGAGGATACGGACGGCGAGTGGAAGTCAATTTTGGAGCTGCCCGTTCATTCACAGGAAGCCGCCAATTCCTCCACCACCACCCCGTGACCCCCGTCACATCGCCATGGTCACCGCCGCGTTAGCTTCCAATCACCGAGGCGATGGTCCTCGGGACTGAGGAGCAACCGCAATGACCCGTCTGATGAGCCTGTTCGCCGCCGCCCTGGTTCTGGCCCCCGTCGCCTATGTGCTGATGAACCAAGCCGCCCAAATCGTCTGAACCAGACCCACGCCAATTCAGAGGGACGAGACCCATGACCAAATTCTATTCGCTGATCGCCGCTTGCGCCGTGTTCGCACCGGTCGCGTACGCAACCATCTTCCAGGCCGCGCAAATCGTCGCTTAAGCTCCCCGACGACAGACGCGGTCTACATTGAGGCGCGGAGGCTCTGGAACGGCCTCCGCGCCTTTTCTTTTTTCACACCCATTCCCGGGGCGTTGCGGAAAGCGACGAGCCCGGGACCCATAATCACAGATGCTGGTGTTTATGGGCCCCGGACAGCCGCTGCGCGGCTTCCGGGGATGGGGTGGGGGCGTTTCGAAACACTAGAACCCGGCGCAATCCCCGCCCCAAACCTCATCGGCGCGCACCCAGCCGACGCGGCCCGCGATCGCCACCCGCCGCCACTCGCCGCGGCACGCCGTGAAGCTGCCGATCACGCCCGGCGCGAGATACGCCAAGGGCTGCGCAGCGCCGTTCGCGCCGCGCCGCAGCACCGCTGAGCGCGAGACATAGACTGTGCGTCGCGACGCCAGATTTTGCTCATGCATCCAGGTTTCGCCGCCTTGGGGATCGCGCACCCGCCGCCACGGCCCGCTCTCGGCGGTCACCTGCAAGGGCAGCCCGGCGCGTTGATAAACCCAGTCGACTTGGTGCTCGGTCCCCGGCCCGCGCCGGCCATTGGCGCCTTCGGTCGCGAGGCTCACGAACCGCGGCACCGGCAGGTTTGAGTCTGTGCCGCGGTCCGGCGCTTCAGCCAGCGCGACGTTCATTGACGACAGAGCCACCGCCGCAATTAATGCGGCAAACACCCCACGGCGCATCGACCAACCCATTTGTCTTTTTGAGGCCGCCCTATGCGAGCCGGGCGGCGGCGGTCGTTATGGCATGGCAATATTAAGACCCCGTTTACGCCTTGAGAGGTCCGCGCCCGTCTTGGTGTCGCGCGGGAGCTAGTTTATGCAATCGGTCATGCCGTCGAAGTCGCTCAAAGTCGTTGTCACCCGCCGCCTGCCCGACCCGGTCGAAACCCGGCTGCGCGAGCTGTTCGACGCCGAGCTTAATGTCGACGATGCGCCCATGAACGCCGAGGCGCTCGCCGCCGCCGTGCAGCGCGCCGACGTGCTGGTGCCAACCGTCACCGACCGCATCGACAGCCGCATCCTGGCGCGCGCCGGCGAGCGCTTGCGTCTCATCGCCCAGTTCGGCGCCGGCGTGGACAATATCGATGTCGATAGCGCCACCCAGCGCGGCATCACCGTCACCAACACGCCGGGCGTGCTCACCGAAGACACCGCCGACATGACCATGGCGCTGATCCTGGCCGTGCCGCGCCGGCTCATCGAAGGCGTGAAAGTCATCGAGCGCGACGAGTTCGTGGGCTGGTCGCCGACCTGGATGATGGGCCGCCGCATTTGGGGCAAGCGCCTGGGCATCATCGGCATGGGCCGCATCGGCCAGGCCGTCGCGCGCCGCGCGCAAGCGTTTGGCCTGCAGATCC
>CAYRHK010000267.1:0-3616 GCA_964423825.1 uncultured Terricaulis sp.
CGTGATTGTGCCGATGCTGCGCGGCAAGCCGGAAGACGAAGATCTGAAAGCGTATTGCGCCAGCCTCGCGGCCGAACTCGGCGGTCTCCGCGTGTTCGGCGCGCCGCTGCGCGCGCATGTGGACCTGAAGGATGCGCGCCCCGCCGACAAACGCTGGGACTGGGTGCGCCGTGGCGCGCCGCTGATCTGCGAGATCGGGCCGCGCGACGCCGCTGGCGGGCAGGTGACCTTCATCAAGCGCAATGCGCTGCGCGAAGGCGAAAAGATCAAGTCGCACACGCTGGCGCGCGCCGACTTCATCGCGCAAGCGGCGAGCTTGCTTGAGGCGGCGCAACAGGAATTGTTCGCCGAGGCCAAGGCGCGGCTCGACACCAACATCAAGGATGGCTTTGCCACCTTTGCCGACCTCGAACGCTATTATGGCGCGGAGGAGTTGGAAGGCGAATTCAAGGGCTGGGCGCGGGTGAGTTGGGCTAAGCCCTCGGGCGCTGCGCTCGAAGCGGTGGCAGAGAAGCTCAAGACGTTGAAGCTCACCATCCGCAACGCGCCGCTGACGCAGCCGGCTTCGTTCGGCCCGTGCGTCTTCACCGGCGCACCGGGCGTCGAAGAAATTCTCATCGCGCGGGCTTATTGATGGCGCAGAGCTTTCCCTTCGGCCTTTTCGAGCGCATGCTCGCCGGCCGCTATCTGCGCGCCAAACGCCAGCATGGCGGCGTGGCGCTCATCTCCATCATTTCCGTTGTAGCGATCACGCTCGCGGTGATGGCGCTCATCATCACTATGTCGGTGATGAACGGCTTCCGCGAGACGCTGTTGTCGCGCATTCTTGGCGTCAACGGCCACGTGTTCGTGGATACGCAAGGATTGCCCGGCGACGAGATCGATCGCATCGCGGAAATCGTGCGAGGCAACTCGGAAGTGCTCCACGTCGCGCCAATCATCAACTCGCAGGCGTTGGCGACATCTGAAGGTCGCGCGGCGGGTGTCTACGTGCGCGGCATCAGTCGCGAGGACCTGCAGGCGCTCAGCATCGTAACAGAGTCTATCCGCCCTGGAGGCGGTTTCGAAGGATTCGAGGGCGTCGAAGCGCCGACGCTTATCCTTGGCGACCGACTCGCCGCCTCGCTAGGCGTGGTCGAAGGCATGGGCGTGACGCTGCTGCCGCCGCAACCGGCGGCGACGCCGTTCGGGCTCATGCCGCGCAGCAAGTCGTTTGTGGTGGGTGGCGAGTTTAGCGTCGGCATGTCCGAGTACGACGCCATGCTGATCTATATGCCGATCGAGCAGGCGCGGATCATGTTCGGTCGCGGCGACGGCGCGGACGTGCTGGAGCTCCGCATCCGCGACCCAGAACGCAGCGTCGCCGTGATGATGGATCTGCGCGACCGCCTGGGGCCGGACTATTTTCTCTACGATTGGCGCGCCAATAGTGCTGGCCTTGCCGAGGCGCTGGTAGTCGAGCGCAACGTCATGCGGCTCATCCTGATGATCTTGGTCGCCATCGCCGCGCTCAACATCGTCACCGGGCTCATCATGCTAGTGAAAAACAAGAGCCGTGACATCGCTATTCTGCGCACGCTTGGCGCAACGCGCGGCGCCATCATGCGCGTCTTCTTCATGGCGAGCGCGAGTTTGGGGATCATCGGTTTATCGCTTGGACTGTTGTTGGGCATCGGCTTCTGCATGAACATCGAAGCGATCCAGAACACCGTGCAGCAGCTAACCGGCTTCGACCTGTTTCCGGGCACGGTCTATTCGCTCGAAACCTTGCCCGCCAAAGTTGAGTGGGGCGAGGTGGCGCTTATTTCCGTGTTCACCATCGCGATGACGTTTGCATCAACGCTCCTCACGTCGGCATGGGCGGCGCGGTTCGATCCAGTTGAGGCGTTGCGCTATGAATGACCTTGCGCTGCGCATCGTGGATCTCAATCGCACTTTCCAATCCGGAGAGAGCGATCTGGTGGTGTTCAACGGCTTGAACCTGGAGATCGCGCCGGGCGAGATCGTGGGGCTTATCGGACCATCGGGTTCCGGCAAATCGTCTCTGCTTCACGCTGCCGGCCTGCTCGAAGAGCCCACCGCCGGCGAAGTCTGGATCGACGGCGCATCGGCGTGGACGCTCGACGACAACGGCCGTACCCGAATCCGTCGCGAGAAGATCGGCTTTGTGTACCAATTCCATCATCTGCTGCCGGAGTTCGACGCCATCGAAAATGTCGCCACGCCGGCGTTGATCGCGGGAGCGTCTAAGCGCAGCGCACGTGAAGCCGCGCGCGCGTTGCTGGAGCGTTTGGGGCTAGGCGCGCGCCTCCATCATAGACCCGCCCAGCTCTCGGGCGGCGAGCAGCAGCGTGTCGCCATCGCGCGCGCCTTGGTGAACCGCCCGGTGCTCATCTTGGCTGACGAACCCACTGGCAATCTCGATCCCGACACCTCCGGCGTCGTGTTCGGCGCGCTTCTGGAGGCCGTGCGTGAGCAGGGCGCGGCCGCCCTCATCGCCACCCACAATCTGGAGCTTGGCCGCTACATGGATCGGGTGATGGCCCTGGATCACGGCCAATTGGTGCGGCGGCGCTAGACAAACCGGCGGGAGAATCGCTGTCTAATCCCCCCAATGTCAGCTTTTGTCCACCTCCGCGCCCGTTCGGCCTATTCGCTGCTCGAAAGTTCGCTGCATGTAACAGCAGTCGCCGACATCGCCGCGAAGCAGGGCATGCCCGCGGTCGGACTTGCGGACACCAACAACCTCTTCGGCGCGCTGGAGTTCTCGGAGGCCGCTGTGGGCGCCGGCGTGCAGCCGATCATAGGCGTCACGCTACGCGTGAAGACGGAGGGCGCCGACGGGATGCTGGCGCTGTTGGCGCAGAGCGCCGCCGGCTACGCCAACCTCATGAAACTTTCGAGCGCGGCGTTCCTGGAGGAGCACGCCGAACCGCATGTGGCTTTGCCGCGTCTGATCGAAAGCGCCGAGGGGTTGATCGCGCTCACCGGCGGCGGTGAAGGCCCAATCGCGTCCGCGTTGAGGCATGGACGGGAAGATGTCGCCGATGGATTGCTGGAGGCGCTGGCGGCAGCGTTCAAGAATCGCCTCTACATCGAGCTGCAGCGCCATCGCGAACACGTCGAAGCGGAGACCGAGGGTGCGCTGATCGACCTCGCCTATCGGCGTGGTTTGCCGCTGGTGGCCACCAACGATGTGCGCTTCAAGGCGCGCAAGGATCATGCGGCGCACGACGCGCTGATGTGCATCGCCGCCAGTTCATATCTTGGCGAAGAGGATCGCCCGCGCGTCAGCGAAGAGCACTACTTCAAGAGCGCCGCCGAGATGCTTGAGCTGTTCTCGGACCTGCCGGAGGCGACGCAGAACACCACCGAGATCGCCCGTCGCTGCGCCTTTCGCGTGGAGAAGCGAAAGCCCATTCTTCCGCGCTTCGACACCAAGAAGGGTCGCGACGAGCCCGCGGAGCTGAAGGCGCAGGCGGAGGCGGGGCTGAAGCTGCGCCTGAAGGCGCTCAAGGGAAAGCTGGCGGCGCCAGAGGAAGAGTACTGGAAGCGGCTCGAGTTCGAGTTGGGCGTCATCACGCAGATGAAGTTCCCGGGCTACTTCTTGATCGTG
>CAYRHK010000268.1:0-3590 GCA_964423825.1 uncultured Terricaulis sp.
CATTGATCGAGACCATGCCGTATTCGAGCCGCTCGGCGACGCGCCAGCAGCGGTTCACGTCGCGCGAAAAGAAATAGCCGGCGAGCCCATACTCAGTGTCGTTGGCGATGGCGATTGCTTCGTCCTCGCCCGTGAAGCGGATCAGCGGCGCGACGGGGCCGAAAATTTCCTCGCGGTTGACGCGCATATCGCGCGTGACGTTGGCAAGCACGGTCGGGGTATAGAATTGCGCGCCGGCCGCGTGCTTCGCGCCGCCGGTGAGCGCCACCGCGCCATCAGCCAAAGCTTCCGCGACCATCTGCTCTACTTTCTCGATGGCGCTATGGTCGATCAAAGGGCCGATCTCGACGCCAGGCTGATCGCCGGGGCCGACCTTGAGGTTTGAAACCGCCCAGGCGAGGCGATTTGAGAACTCCTCGTAAATCTCGTCTTCAACCAAAATCCGGTTGGCGCAGACACAGGTCTGGCCGGCGTTGCGGAACTTCGACGCGATCGCGCCCTTCACGGCCAAATCGATATCGGCGTCAGCGAACACAATCAGCGGCGCGTTGCCGCCGAGTTCAAGCGAGATGCGTTTCACCGTAGAGCCCACGCAGAGCGCGCCCAGCATCTTGCCGATGTGGGTCGAGCCGGTGAACGAGAACTTGCGCACCTTGTCGCTCTCGCACAGCACTTTGCCGACCTCGGCGGACTTGGTGGTGGTGATCACGTTGAGCACGCCCGCGGGCACGCCAGCTTCCTCGGCCAGCGCGGCAAGCGCCAACGCCGTCAGCGGCGTTTGCTGCGGCGGCTTCAGCACCATGGTGCAGCCAGCGGCGAGCGCGGGGCCGGCCTTGCGCGTGATCATCGCCATCGGAAAATTCCAGGGCGTGATCGCGGCGCAGACGCCGATGGGCTGCTTGATGGTCAAATAGCGGCGCGTCGCGGTGGTGCTTGGAATGGTGCGCCCATAGGCGCGTTTGGCCTCCTCGGCGAACCACTCGACGAACGAGGCGCCGTAGGCCGCTTCGCCCTTGGCCTCGGCGAAGGCCTTGCCGCCTTCCAGCGAGATTAAGCGCCCCAGCGCGTCGAGATCGCGCACCATCAGATCGTACCAGCGGCGCAAAATCTGCCCCCGCTCCTTGGCGGTCTTTGCCGCCCAAGCCGGCAGCGCCCGGTGCGCGGCGTCAATCGCCGCTTCGGCATCGGCGGCGCCGAGATCGGGAATTTCGGCGATTACCTGCTGGTTGGCCGGGTTGAACACGGCGAAGCGTTCGGCGCTCGCGCGCCATTGGCCATCGAAGTAGGCGTCTGTCTTGAGCGTCACGTTTCGCCTCTGTCAGATCAACAAATGTCGCGGGTTGCGCCAACGCAACGGCGCGGTGCGGCTTTCGTAGCACGTGAGAGCGAAGTCGTGTAAATTGCGTTCGAGGAGGAGCCGCCATGAGCTGGAAAGATGTCCTCGTGATTGTTGCCGACGCGGAGACGGACGAGCCTGCGCTCGCTTTGGGCGAGGCGCTGGCCGCCCAATGCGCCGACTGCCACCTCGCGGCGGCATTCTTGACGGCGCTGCCCGACGAACCTTTGGCTTATGAGCCGACAGTCGTGGCCGGCGTCTGGGCTGAATTGCTGGGTCGCGCGCGCCAGGAGGCCGAGGCTGAGCGCAAGAAGGTCGAGGCGCGCGTGGCGCGTTTCGAGCGCGCCTGCGAAATGCGCGCCGCGGAAGCGCTGTCGCGCGACTTGGGTCGCGTGGCGGCGGTGCACGCGCGCTATGCCGACGTCGCCGTCATAACACGCCCTGCCGAAGGAGCGGGCGGCGAGCTTCGGGAAGAGATCATCGAAGGTGTTCTATTTCATTCCGGGCGTCCGGCCTTGGTCGCGCCGCCAGGATGGAAGGGGAGCAGTATTGGTAAGCGCGTGGTGGTGGCGTGGGACGCCAGCCGTGAAGCGACGCGTGCTCTCTCGGAAGCCGACGATATCCTGGCCGGCGCCGAGCAGATCACGATCGTCACCGTCGACGCCAAGCCTAAAATGTTCGGCCATGGCGACCAGCCCGGCGCCAACATTGCAGCTCACCTCTCGCGCCGCGGCCTGCCGGCGGACGTACGCAATGTCGACAGCATGGGTCGGCCTGCCTCGCTCGCGATCATGGAGGAGGCGACCTCTCTGAACGCCGATCTGGTGGTGATGGGCGGTTACGCCCATTCGCGCTTGCGCGAACTGGTGTTCGGCGGCGCCACGCGGGAGCTGTTACGCACTGCCAGCGTGCCTCTGCTGATGGCGCACTAGGACTAATGGCGAATTAGGCGTTAGATCGCGCCATTGAAGGCGAAGTTCTGGAACTCCCGCGTTTCGGGATCGTACTCGGCGCCGAACATGATCGGCCCCCCGTCGCAGATCACCATTGGGAAACTACGCCAGGTGTCGAGATCGCCGGCCGCGCTCTGCTGGAAGCCGTTGATCACGATCAAACGCCGGCCATTGACGATGAGGCCGCCGTACTGGCGCAGATAATTCTCCGCGCCGATCGCATCGTTCGGCCAATCGGTGCGCAGGCGCTCGCTGACATAGCGGCTGAGCGCCGGTTCGAGTGCGGCGATGTCGCGCTCGCTCGGCGTCCAGGTTCCATCAATCGGACCGGGCGCAGCGCGGCTGCAAGGTTCGACCAGCTCCAGCGCCTTGTCGCCGGTGAACACGACGGCGCTGTCGGCGGCGAACACCGAGGTCCCCACGCTTGGCGCGTCCGGCGAACCCGGCTCGGTGCTGTTGGGCGCAGGGGTGCAGGCGGCGGCGAGGAGCGTAAGCAGGGCGAGGAGGGACCGTTTCATCCTGCCATCATTAACGATTTTACTTTGCGCTCGCGAGCCCTAGCAAACCCCTTGTGTGCCTAAAGCGCCACACCTACGTGAGGTCCACAACACTCATGCCGTGCTGACCGGGCGCAATGACGGGCAGGACGGGACGCTCTTTACGGGGTCGCTCATGGATATGGAAAAGCTCACCGAGCGCGCGCGCGGATTCGTGCAGGCCGCTCAGACCATCGCGCTGCGCGAGCAGAACCAGCAACTCGAAACCCAGCACTTGCTGAAAGCGTTATTGGACGATCGCGAGGGGCTTGCGGCGGAATTGCTGCGCGCCGCCGGCGCCGATCCCCGCAAGGCCGCGACCGACGTCGATGCTGCGGTGCAGGCGCTGCCGAAAGTGCAGGGCGGCAACGATCGCATGTACGCAGCTTCTTCGTTCGCGCGCGCGCTGGACGCCGCAGAGCAGGCGGCAACGAAGGCTGGCGACAGCTACGTCACCGCCGAGCGCTTGCTGTTTGGCCTAGCCATCGCCGAAAGCAAAGCGAGCGAAATCCTCAAGAAGACCGGGCTGACGCCATCGAGGCTCGAAGCGGCGATCCAGCAGCTTCGTAAGGGTCGCACCGCGCAATCCTCTTCGGCTGAAGATCAGTATGACGCGTTGAAGAAGTACGCCCGCGACCTCACCGAGGATGCACGCAAGGGCAAGCTCGATCCGGTGATCGGACGCGATGAGGAAATTCGGCGCACCATCCAGGTACTTTCTCGTCGCACCAAGAACAACCCGGTGCTGATCGGCGAACCCGGCGT
>CAYRHK010000269.1:0-3584 GCA_964423825.1 uncultured Terricaulis sp.
AGCTCTGATGGCGGCTTGCTCCAAGAGTTGCGCTACCCGTCGCCGCGTCAATTTGCCGTCAGCGGCGCTGGCGGATGGAAACAGCCATGTGCGAGCTTTTTCCCGTTTGATCGGATTCTTGGGCAGCGCGGCCTCGCGGCAAGTAAGGTGCTCGGCGAGAGCGGACTTGGCGGCCGAGCCGAGCGCCACCAGCCGCTCTTTGCCGCCCTTGCCCTTGATGATCATATGGTCTTGGTCGGCCTTGGGCGCGGCGCGCAGCGGCAACGACACCAACTCGCTCACGCGCAGGCCCGCGCCGTACAAGAGTTCGATGAGTGCGCGATCGCGCGGGCTCTCGGCGGCGTCGATGAGCCGCTCGATCTCAGCGAGGGAGAGCGTCTTAGGCAGCGCCCGCGCCCGTCGCGGCGGATCGAGACGCGAGGTCGGATCGTCGCTGCGAACATCGTCTTCGATCAGGAAACGGAAGAACTGCCTCAGCGCCGACGTCCGCCGGCGCACGGTCGCGGTCGAGAGGCCGCGTTGCGTCAGTCCCGCGACATAGCCTTCGATGACCCCCGGCGCGGCGGCAGCCAGCGAGCCTTTGATGTGCGCGCACGCATCGTCCAGATCGCGCCGATAGGCGTCGAGCGTGTTGGTGCGCGCGCCGCGCTCTGCGGAGAGCATTTCGAGGAACGCCTCGATATAGGCCGCATCGGACATCGTGGTCACGCTACCCAAGCGCTGCTGACAAAAAGTTAGCGTGCCGGCGCGCCCGCCAGGATTGCTTCTACGGCGAAGCGGCGAGCGTCGGCGTCGAGCCCGACACTGCGCAAGGCGCGAACGATCCTTGAAACTGAGTCAGCTTCGAGTCGCGCTGGCCCCTCGCCGGAAGCCGCAACCGCCAGCAGGGCAGATTCGCCAATCGCCCCGCGCTCGCCGGCGCCGGCGAGCGCGAGGAGCAGGCCCGCATCGGCCGCAGCGCCGCCTTGGACTGGATTGGCAATCAGGAAGGCGTCGATGCTTGGATCGCTCGGCGCGCCCAGCGAAGCCATAATGATCACATCGCGCGCCGCGCCGCGCGCCCCGCTTGCGCCGGCAGCATCGATGCGGCGGCTGAGAGCAAACGTGGCTTCAGCGCCGCTCAAGCCCGCGCGCACTGCGAGTGCGGCGTCGAGCGGTCCAAGGGCCGCTTCGGAAACGCCGGCCTGGCGTGCGATGGCGACAAGACGTTGCGCGACGTTGAGGTCGCCCGACAGCACCGCCGCGCGCGCGAATAGCAGGGTGGCGGCTTGATCGGGCGCGGTCTGCAGTCGCGCGATGTCGTCCTTGAACAGAAGCGACGCGGCGTAGAAATCCCCCGGCGTTGCAGCCTGACGCAGCACCGTGGCGATTGCGGTGGCAGCCTCCATCGAGCCCGGCGCCGCTTCAACGGCGCGCAGCGGCAAGATGTAGGGCCCAGGGGGCGCGGGATTTTCAGGAGGCGTTGCGAGCAGGATCGCGCGCGCTTCGGCAGCGGACAATGCGCCGCGACGAAACGCCAGGGTCGCCGCCTGAGCCCGTAGCGGTTGCGGTGCGGATTCAGCCCGCGCCAATGCCAAGAGCGCCAGCGGCGAGGCGTTTGCGAGCGCGTTTGCGCCTGGCCGCAGATTGCCGGCAAGCGAGAGTTGCACCGCGAGACTGTTATCGTAGCGCGCGTTCGGCGGACGCGCTGTGGGTGCGCCCCCGGCAGCGGCGACGGCGGCGGTATACCAAGCGTCGGCGGCATTTGCCGCGCGCGCGAGTTCAAGCGCGAGGTCAGCGGCGGCGCGGTCGCCCGTGACTGCTGCGCAATATGCGCGCAACCGAAGCAGGAAGGCGGAAGGTTGGTCGCCGACATTGGCGCTGCGTCCGCGCGCGCACGCTTCAGCGCGCCGCCCGCGCGCCAATTCCGCCTGCGCCGCGAATTGCGCGATTTGCGGATCGGTGAGCGCGGCGCCGGCGCCAGCCGCCATGGTGGCGAGCGGGTCGGCGGCGCCCATTTTGCCCAAAGCTTCGAAACGATTGCGCGCGGCTTCAAAGGTGTCGCCTGCGGGCGCGTCCCCGCCGGACATGAGCACGCGGCGCGCCAAGTTGTTCGCCGCCGGCGAGGCGTAGGTTGCAGGTAGGCGCTCGAGCAGCGCGGCGATGACGGCGCCATCGCTGTGCGCCCAAAGCGTGCGCGGCAACGCGCCTTCGCTGGCGGTGAGGGCGCTGACGCTCCAGGCGTCGAGATCGCGCAGGGCCTCAGTCTCGATCGGCGCCGGCAGTCGTTGCGCGTGCGCGGCGAAGGGAAGCGCCAAGAGCATGAACGCCAGCCCCAAACTGCGAGTAACCATGTTGTGTCGTCCCCGCCTAAGGCAACGGACTTGAAATCCGCCAGGGTCTGTTGGAGCGCTCGGTACGGATTTCAAGTCCAAAGTTGCTTTTGAAGTCTTGGAATCCAAAGCGCCTTTGGACCCTAGATGCGACACTGAGTTCGATCCAAGCCGCATCTAAGGTCCGGCGCTTTGGTTCTGCTTGAAGGCGTCGGGAATTTGCTCGCGTATGAGCCCCGGCTCGGGCGCGAGAACATCAGCCTGGCGAATGAAGAACACGAACAAGGCGATGAAAACCGCGCCGCCAAGGCCGAAGAGCGCCCATTTCAACTGCGGCGGCGCCCGTCTGGCGAAAGCGCTGCGTCGTCGTCTGCGTCGGAACATTTCGCGTCTTCAGGCCCAAATCATTGCAGCCCAACCAGTTTGCCCCCAAAATGTGCCGAGTTCCAGTGCGCCGAAAAGGCTTAATCTTTTGCGGCCGAAATGAGGTGACCGAGGTGAGTCGCGAAGAGGGCATCGAGATCGGCGAACGTGCCGACGCGAGCGCCGATTTGCGCGCTCTGGCGGCGGGCCTTTCGCCAAAGACCACGATCGCGCTCGTTGGACTCATGGGCTCAGGCAAGACGACGGTGGGACGCCGCCTCGCGCGCGCGCTTCGTCTGCCGTTCGTCGACGCCGACGCCGAGATCGTGTCCGCGGCTGGGCAAAGCGTACAGGAGATATTCCATCACCATGGCGAGTGCGAGTTTCGCCGCGGCGAGCGCCAAGTGATCGCACGCCTGCTGGACGGGCCGGTGCATGTGCTGGCGACCGGCGGCGGCGCTTTCGTGGATGCCAAAACGCGGGCGTTGATGAAGGAGCGCGCGCTTTCCGTGTGGCTGAAGGCGCCGATAGATGTTCTGATGAAGCGGGTTGGCAAGCGCGACGATCGCCCGCTGTTGAAGGAAGACGATCCCCGAGCCGTGATGGAGCGGTTGCTCGAGGAGCGCCAGCCCTATTACGCCCAGGCCGACCTGGTGGTGGAGACCGGCGTTGGTCCTCACAACGCCGCTGTCGCAGCGGTGCTCAAGGCGCTGCGCGCGCATATGGGCGCTGCATGAACGCCGCTGTTCACACTGTTCACGTCGATCTCGGCGCGCGCGCCTACGATGTTCACGTGGGCCCAGGGTTGCTGGCGCGCGCGGGCGAACTGATTGCGCCGTTCGCGTCCAGCGGGCGGGTATTCGTGGTCACGGACTACAACCTCGTTCCGACGCACATGACGGCGCTCTT
>CAYRHK010000270.1:0-3577 GCA_964423825.1 uncultured Terricaulis sp.
ATGGCCCAGATGAACTATCTCACCCAGTGCACCTTCGATTTCGGCGCGCTGGCGCAGACGCCCAAGGTGCTGAAGGGCATCGGCGTGGCGCGCCCGTTCGTGGTCACCGATCCGGGGCTCAAGGCCAACGGTCTCCTCGATCAGCTGCTCGCGGCTTTGGGCGAAGCGCCGGCAGGCGTCTTCACCGATACCCCCGCCAACCCCACCGAGAGCGCTTCGCGAACGGCGGCTGACCAGTACAAGAAAACCGGCGCTGACGGCATCGTCGCCTTCGGCGGCGGATCTTCAATGGACCTCGCCAAAGCGCTCGGCCTCATGGTCAGCCACGAGGGCCCGTTCGAGCGCCTGGGCGCCAGCGTGCGCGGCATGAAGTTCATCGGAAAAATTCCGCCGCTGCTCGCCATCCCGACCACTGCCGGCACCGGAAGCGAAGTCTCGCCTGGTGCAGTGGTCATTCTCGACAATGGCCGCAAGGAAACATTTGTTTCGCCGTTCATCGTGCCCAGCGCCGCAGTGTGCGATCCGGAACTGACGCTCGGCCTGCCGCCAGCGCTCACCGCCGCTACGGGCATGGACGCTATGACGCACTGCATCGAGGCGGTGCTCACGCCCGTGGTGCACCCGCCGGCGGAAGCCATCGGCGTCGACGGCGCCGAGCGCATTGGCAAATGGCTCGAACGCGCCGTGAAGGACGGAAGCGACCGCGAGGCGCGCTGGCACATGATGATGGGCTCCTTCGAGGGCGCGCTCGCTTTCGCGAAGGGCCTGGGCGCAGTTCACGGGCTCTCTCACGCGCTCGGCCGCATTCAGGAGTTGAAGCTCCACCACGGTACGCTCAACGCGGTGATCTTGCCGCACTCGCTCGCCATGATCGGCAACGCGGCGGAAGAAAAGTTCGCGCGGCTCAAGCGAGCGCTTGGACTCCAACCCGGCGCCGATCTCGCGCAATACATCGCTGACCTCAACGCTCGCATCGGCCTGCCGGCGAACCTCCGCGCCATGGGCGTCAGCGAAGCGCATTGGCCATCGACGCGCGACTATGCGGTCACCGATCTCGCCACAATGTCCAACGCCGTGCCGTTCGATGGCGAGAAATACGACGAGCTGTTCCGCCGCGCCCTCTAGCTACTCGCCGCGGAAACGCCCGTCGCCCTCTTCAGTAACGAGCACGACGTCGGGATTTTCAGGCGCGACGTCCTCGAACAGACCGATGTCCATCTCGGCTTGCGGCGCGTTTGCGGCGAGCGGCGCCGCCAAGCGTTCAGCCAGTTCACTGCGTTCGGCCGGCGCCAGCGGCGCCGCAACGCCCGGCGCATGCATGGGCCGCCAATAGCGCACCGCCACCGCGAACTTGCCTTCGCGCTCGACAATTTCGGCCAAGCCGTTGCGCACCATGTCGCCCCAGCGGCGCATCAGCGGCTTGTGATCGGGGTAGAGTTTCGCCAGCACCTCGGACGCCAATTCCGCGGGAGCGCCCAGCACGACGCGCGCCTCCTCCGGCGTGCGTGCATATCCGATCGGCTTCTTCACTGCGCTGCTCGCAGTGCGCGCCACCGGAGCGGGCGGCGCGGGACGCCAATAGCGGATCGTCACGCGCCAACCATCGCGCCAAATCAACTCATAAATCCCGGAGCCATAGAGGTCTGGCACCGCCGCCTCAGCGTCCGCCGGCGTCTCGAAGCGGTGCGGCAGTTCTTCCACGGACAAGAACACCGGGCCGCCGGCTAGCGCCGCAGCCGCCTCTTCGGTGCGGGCCTGCGGCGCGTTTGAATCGCGCGCCGCCGCCACAGTGGCCGCCAGCGGAAAAACGCTCATGGCGCCCAGTAATCCGGAGTTGAAAAACACTTCGTGAACACGCGCTATCGACATCGCCTTGTCATCGCGAGGGGTCAAGCTAAGACAACTGGCCGAGCAACGGCCCGAAGGGGGACAGAACGCCATGTCACAACGTCGCTGGAGCCTCGCCGCCCTGATCGTCGCGCCGCTCTTGGCGCTGGGGGCATGCGACCAGATCGGCCAGATGTGGGACCGAGTCAGCGGCGGCGCCGAAGGCCCCGGCCCCGCCCCGCTCGACAGCGTGCCGGTCGATGCGCGCGCGCTCGCGGGTTCTGTACAACCGCAGGACCAGATCGCCGCCCTGCTCGCGCCGGAACCGGTGCTGGTGGCGCCGGGCGAGATCGTCGTGGGCGCGCAAGTCGATCAGGAGCTCGCGGAGACCGCCAGCGAGATGGGGCTCGCGAGCAACTTTATCCGCTCATTGCGCGCCAACGGCGCCGATGCGCTTGAGCAATTGCCCGCAGAGATGATCGAGCAGGTGCGCTCGCGCGCGGAAGCTGAAGCATCGGAAGCGGCGCGCAACGCTGCGCGCGACGTGCTGGGGCGCCTGGGCGTCGAAGGCGAGATCGAAGTCCGTCCCGGCGGGGTCGTCACGGTGAACATCGCAGCGGCGGGCGCCAGCCCTACGTCCTTCCAGTTCGCGCAGGAAGGCGCCAACGCCGCCGCGGACGCACAAGCTATTCCTGACGCCATCGAATGGAGCGACGCCGATCGCTGCCCACGGATCGTCACCGAAGCACAATTGGAAGCCGATATCGCGCTCGCCACGCGTTGCGCCATCCAACGGCTGCGCGCTTCCGGCGACTTTGAGTATGTGGAGCCGAATTACATCGCCACCAGCGGCTTCTCTCGTCCGCCTCCTGAGAAGGCGCCTGCAAACAACACGCCGGCGCCAAGCCAGCCACCCACGACGACGACGACGACGCCCTCCCCAACGCCGACGACGCCAGCGCCAACGGCGCCCGGGGAACCGCGCGGCGGCGTTCCAAACGATCCGCTATATGGGCTGCAATGGCACTACCTGCCGAATGGGTCAGGCGAAGGGCAATCACCCGGCGGCGCTGGTTTCGCTGTGTTTTGGAACGCCAGCCAAATCGGCTCACGCACTGTGCGCGTCGCGGTGATCGACACCGGCCTCGATCTCACTCATCCGGATATTTCAGGCTCAGCCAATGTCGCGCCTGGGATCGATCTCATCACCAATCCAGAGCGCGGCGGCGATGGAGACGGCGTCGACGCCGATGCTCAGGATGCGGGCGATCGGTGCGGCACAGCCACCGAGAGCTCATATCACGGTACGCATGTGGCCGGCACGATTGGCGCAGCGATCACAAACGACCGCGTGGGGGTCGCCGGCGCCGCATGGGATGTCACCATCATTCCCGTACGCACGCTTGGGCGGTGCGGCGGCGAATTGGCCGACATCGTGTCCGGCATCCGTTGGGCGGCTGGCATCGCACCAGCGGTCAACGCCGCCGGCCAGCAGATCGTCAACCGCAACCCGGCCGACATCATCAACATGAGCTTGTCGCTGCAAGCGACGTGCCCGGCCTCGATGCAAGCGGCGATCGACGCCGCCGTGGCGCGAAACATTGTTGTAGTGGTCGCTGCCGGCAACAAGGCCAATCAGACCGCGCTCTACGCGCCCGCAAACTGCAACAACGTCATCGTCGTCGGCGCGGGCGACGCCCGGGGCCAACTCACTTTCTACTCAAACTTCGGTCCGCAAATGGACATCATC
>CAYRHK010000271.1:0-3571 GCA_964423825.1 uncultured Terricaulis sp.
CAGACGCGGTTCCGGCATGGCGACCTCGCCCACGTTGGGCTCGATGGTGCAGAACGGATAGTTCGCCGCCTGCGCCGCGGCCGTCTTGGTCAGTGCGTTGAAGAGCGTGGACTTGCCGACATTCGGCAAGCCCACGATGCCGCATTTGAATCCCATGGGAACCTCGATTTTTCGGAGGCGGCGATACGCCATTTGCAGCGCCGCGTCACGTCCGGACGCCAGCAGGCCGCTTGTTTCGAAGACGAAGCAATACAGAGTGTGGTTGCGGAGCCCCTTGGCGAGCCGCGCGAACACATGTACCGCAAATTTGAATCGACATTGTCACATGACGGAGGACGTCATGGCGCGGTCAAGGCTGGATCCTCGCTTTGCGCTGTTGAGCGGCGAGGGCGACGCTTTCGCTGAACCGGCGATGGTTCGGCGCCGCCGGCTTGCGGAAGAGGCCAAGGAACGCAAGAAAGCCGAAGTCGTCGATCGTTCGGGCTCGGTCGGGCATTTGGAGCGCGCAGCGAAGAAGCTGAAGCGTTTCGATGCCGAGGATCGGGTGTTGTACGTGCCGCATTGGGACATGGAGAAGGCCGCAGCCGCCATGAAACGCGCCGGGGTTTCTGGCGCGGTTTCAAACCTCTGCGGTTCCGCGCGCAAGCGCGTTGACGGCGGCGGGCGCGGCCGCTGATTGGGCGAAGGTCACTGCTCCCCAGAGGCCTCTGGCGCAGGCGTTGCGATCGCCGTGTCAGACGGTGGTGAAGCTATGGCGGTCGTGCCGCCGTTGATCGAAGCCGGCAGCGGCAAGCCTGCCATCCACTCCAAGCCGGCGCCGAACCGCGGATCGCTCTCGGTTCTCGAGGCCGTGATGGTTTCGCCCAAGCTATCCCAGAACGGGACTGCATAGGACTGGAACAGCCGCACCGCGAGATCGGAATCGCACAGGTTGCGCTCCACGCAGATCTGCAGTGCGTCATAGAAGTCCAACACCACGTAAAGTGCGTTGGCGTCCAGATCGGCGCCGTTTTTTGTGTGCGCGAACAGGCTTTCGCGCGCTTCCAGCCGCTCGGCGCTGTTGAACATCTCGAAGAGCGCGAATGTCTGTACGACTCGCGCGTCCTCCATCTTGGCGACCTCCTCGCTATAGGTGTTGAGCGCCGCGAAGCCGCCGCCAAAGCCGCCAAAAATCGTGACCCAGGTGCCGATGATCGCCGACCAGCCCGATAGCCCCATCCGTTCGCTCATCGTTTCCCCCTTTTTGAAATGGCCCGAATGACTAGCGCGGGACCGCGGCGGGGCGCCAGCGCCAAAGCAAACCTGTCAACACGACCACGCACGCAAGCCCGGGTGCGCTTGCTTCAAGACCGAAAGCGCCGCCGGTCAACCAAGCGGGGGCATCGTGAAGTCGCGCCGTGAGCACGCTGGCGTCTTCGCTTCCGCTTACGCCGAACCCGAGGATAGGGCCCTGCACTACGTTTGCGGCAAAGTGCAGCCCCAGGGGCGCGGCGAGGCTGCGTGTGCGCAGATAGGCCAAGCCGAACATGATCGATGCGAGAAAGATGTTGAGCGCGGCCAGATAGCCCAGTGTCCCGACTTCGCTCAATGCGTCGGAGTGGGTAAGCGTGAACAAGGCGGCGATGATGAGTTGCGCGGGCCAAGCGCCGACGCCGTCGATCAAACGCTGGAACAGGAAACCTCGAAACAGCAGCTCTTCCGTCGCCGCGGCCGCGGCGATCGGCGCCAGTGTTGCGAGCGCGGTCGTCCAGCTTGCGTCGATCCGCCAGCTTACGGCGCCCACCGCGCCAAGCAGCAAAGCTGGGGCTAGCATCAGCGCAGCGCCGCCAAGCAGACCCCACAACAAGTGCCGCGGCCAACGCCAGTCCAATGCGCCGCACAAGTCCGAAAGCGGCTTTCGGCGCAGCGCCTGGCAGATCAGCGAAGCGGCGAGCACCACCAATAGCTGCTGGTAGAACGGAACGCCGCTATTGTTGCTCTGCGCGATCAGGATCAGCGGCAGCAGCAGGCTCGTGAGAACCACGAAGTAGAGAACGATCCACCATCCATTGTACAGCTTGCGGCGCGCGTTCAAAAACAGGTGTGGCATGGGATCTCGTCGTCAGCGGCAGGAGCGCCGCGCGGGCCCCATCGCTTTGCCTGTGGTTCGCCCCGCCCGCCAGCGCTTTCAACCGGCGCAAGGCGGCTACCCTTCCAGCCCGCCCGCGCGCGCGTTTTTGGCTTCTTGGGTATTCTGGCCGCCAATTTCGTCGCGTTCCTTGTTCTGCTGGTCCAAGGCCTGCTGGCCGCGCGGCGCGACAAGCGGGCGCGAACGACGAACAGCTAGGCGCATCTAGGCTCAAAGCCCCGCCACAAACGCCTCCGGCGTTTGCGCGAACGGATCAACGAGGCGCACGCTTTCTATCACGTCCGCGCCCAAACTATCCTCCGTCAGCAGGTGCGTACAGCCGGCGCGCACCGCCGAAGATAGGATGAGTCCATCCCACCAGCTCAACTGATAGCGGTCTTGTACAGCCCAGGCGATGTCGAGATTGTCGAGGTCGAACGGCGCGGTGGCGAGCGTGCGCAAGCCGGCGAGGAAGCCCCGCTCCGCCTTCAGTCCGGGCCCCTCGCCAAGCTGACGCCTGAGCACGCTGTAGCACTCATTCAGAACCTGAACGCTCATCGTCACGCATGAACGCTTCGCCAGCGCCTTCAGCCACGCCTGACACGCGAGCGCCTTTGCGCTTGCCGCTCGATCGCGCGCGTAGATCAGCACGTTGGTGTCGATGAAGACTTTCACGGTCATAGAGGCTCTCGCGGGCGGGGGCGCGGCCAGCCTCGGTCAAGCCAAGGGCGGGGCCGGAGAGGAAAAGATCGATGGCGGCGGCTTGCGTGCGGGGCGCGCCCACGCCGAGACGACGCTCGGCCAGCATGGCCCCGACATAGCGCGACACGCTGAGACCGGCCTTGGCCGCCTCGATCCGCACCCAACGGGCGGTGTCGTCATCGACGGAGATGGTCACGTTGGCCATACGCGCACGATACGGAGGCCAGTAAACCCCGTCAATACATGTTTCGTGAGTTCGTGAAAAAGTGAACTAAGCCTCTCCCAGCTTCCCCCGTCCGCCGGCCTTTTCAGCCGGCGCGAGGCGCATCACTTCGGCCTGGAACTTGTCGTCCTCGCCTTTGACCAAGAGCGGCGCGGCTTTCACGCACGCGTCTAGCAGCGCGTTCACCCATTCGGCGTCGGCCTTCGAGAAGTCGCTCAGCACATAGCCATGCACAAGCTCGGCGGCGCCAGGGTGGCCAACGCCCAGCCGGGCGCGGCGAAAGCCTTCGCCGACAGGGGAGGCGATTATCGAGCGAATGCCGTTGTGGCCGGCCGCCCCGCCGCCCGTCTTCATCCGAAAGCGGCCCGGCGCCAGATCGATCTCGTCATAGAAGGCGACGATCTCGCGCGGGCCGATCTTATGGAAACTGGCGGCTTCGCCGACGCTGCGCCCGCTCTCGTTCATGTAGGTTTGGGGCTTCAGCAGTAGGCACTTGACGCCGTCGATATGGCCTTCGGCCAACTCGCCCTGGAACTTCT
>CAYRHK010000272.1:0-3570 GCA_964423825.1 uncultured Terricaulis sp.
ATCGTTGATCTGCTCGGTTGCTGGATCGGCGTATTTGCGGAACTGGATTTCCGGAACCGGCATCAGCCCGGCGATCGCCATGCCCACCGCGCGCCCGATGATGCCTTCCTCCGACAGCGAGGTGTCGAACACGCGCTCGACGCTGTACTTCTCTTGTAAACCGAGCGTCACGCCGTGCACCCCGCCCTTGGGGCCCACGTCTTCGCCGAAGACGAGCACGCGCGGATTGACAGCGAGTTCGTGATCGAGCGTGCGCCGAATGGCGGTGATCATGTTGATGCGCGCCCCTTCGGGCTTGGGGTCGTTGCTCGCGCGCGGCGCGACATAGTCGCTGCGCCAAAGGCCGCCCTCTGTTTGCATGACGCCGTTCTCGCTGAACACGAAGCGGGTGACGCTTTCGGGCGCCGCCACCGGCCGCTGATCAGCAATCTGCGCCGCGCGACGCACCCGCTCGCGTGTTTCGCTTTCAAGGGCGCGCCATTGCGCTTCGTCCACGTGCTCAGGCACAACATGGGCCTTAAGTTTGGGGAGAGGGTCGCGGGCCCATTCCGCAGTTTTTTCTTCGTCGCGCTTGTAGGCTTGCGTATCCTGAAAGGAGTGGCCCTGTAGACGCGGAACCGTGAGCCGCAGCAACACTGGGCCGCGACCCCCGCGTACGCGAGATACCGCCTCTCGCGTAAGGTATGACGCAGCTTCGGGGTCGGTTCCGTCGCCATCGTACACTTTGAGCCCCGCGAAGCTCTCGAGGTTCTTGGCGATGTTGGCATCGGGCGTTTGCAGCCAGCCTGGCGTTGAGATGCCGTAGCCATTGTCCTCAATGTAGAACAACATCGGCAACTTCAAAGTTGTCGCCATCGTGAGCGCCGACCAGAAGCCGTTGGTCGCCACCGAGGCGTCGCCGCCAAGCACGACTCCGATCGCGCCGTCATAGTCAGGGTCCTTCAAGACGCTCTTGTGATAAGCGATCGCCTGGGCGTAGCCGGCGGTGGGCGTGTATTGAGCGCCGACGCCGCCGCACATCGGCAGCGCCGATGCGCCGTGGGCGTTCGGGTAGTTGAACACGACCCCGATGTCGCGTCCGTCCGAGTAACCGCCAGAGCGCCCCATGGCGGAGCCCAGCGCGTCTTCGAGCGCGACGCCCAACGACAACAAGATCGGACGCGAACGATAATAACCGCAGAGCGCGTCCTTGGGGTGCGTGAGTTGAAGGCCCAGCAGCACCTGCGCCATGTCGTGACCGCGGGCGCTGAACTGATAGAAAATTTTCTTGCCCGGAACGAGTTCGGTTTCCTCGATCGCGTCCATGGCCCGGGACGTCAGCACCAGTTCGGCGACGCGGCGCCAGTCGAGTGCGGCCTGGGGGCGAGGGGCGGCTTTTGTGCGGGCGCTCATGCGTGCATGATATGCGCGAACGAGTGCAGAAACTGCTTAGAATTTGACATCTCTTCGAAGAAAGTCGCACAATTCTAGCAAATGGCGCTAGGATGATGCATGAAAAATGTGACTGGGCTCGACGTGGCTGATCGGCGGCTGTTGCGCGCCCTGCAGCGTGACGCCTCGCTTTCGCAAGTTGAACTTGGCGAGTCAGCGGGCGTCTCGCCAAGCCAAGTCTCGCGCCGCATCTCCAAGCTCAGAGAGGCTGGCGCGCTGCGGGCCATCGTTGGATTGGTCGATCCGGTCGTGGTTGGCCTCACCTGCGCGGCGATTATTCGCGTACGATTGCGCGACCACTCAGCGGCCAACGTTAAGGCTTTTCGCGACCTGATCGCGCGCATGGAGGAGGCGACCTTGTGCGTGATGCTGACGGGCGAGGCCGATTACCTCGTGCAGGTGATCGCGCGAGACCTGCCGCACTTTCAGGAGATCGTGCAGTCCAAGCTGTTGCGCTGCACGGCCATCGCGCACATGGAAAGTTCGATCGTGCTGGAGCGGCTTAAAGACACGACCGCGCTTCCGCTCAGCGACGCCTAACGCGGCTCAGTGGCTTTCGTCAGAATCACCCTCGCCCTGCGCCTGCCCTTGTCCGACTGGCAGCGATAGTTCTACCACGCCAGCGTTTGCGAACGTCAGGGTCACAGGGATTTCTTCGCCCACAGCGAACGGCTGTGTCACGCCCGTGAACATGAGGTGGTAGCCCCCCGGTTCAAGTGCGACTTCGCCATCTGGCGGAATTGCCAGCCCATCCTCGACCGCACGCATGCGCATAACGGCGCCATCCATGGACATTTCGTGGATCTCGACGCTCGCTGCGCGCGGACTTGAGACCGAAATCAGGGTGTCGGACTCGGCGCCGCCGTTGCGGATGGTGAGGTAGCCAGCCGACACATCCACGCCGCCAGGCGTTGGCGCGGCCCATGGATCGACAATTTCAATGCCGGCGACAGCCTCGCTACTGCCGCCCGGGGACGACAGCGTGGTGCGCCCGCAGGCGGTGAACAGAAGGGCGGCGACAAGGGCAAGAGCTAGTCTCATGGAGCGTCGTATCCTGCGGTTTTCAGCCTCTGTCAGGGGAGCACGGTGACGCAGGGCCTAAGGCCGCAGAGCGAATGTGGGCTTGCGTTGGCTTGTTCGCGGGCTTCGTGGGGACTAAATCGGCTGCGATCCCTTCAGTTCCACCTTTCAAGGAGCGCGCCAATGTTCAAGCTTTCCGACCTTCCCTATGACGTCAGCGCGCTTGAGCCTCACATGTCGCGCGAGACTTTCAGCTTCCACCACGCCAAGCACCACGCTGCTTATGTGAACAACATGAACGCGGCGCTGAAGGACCGCGCCAATGCGCCGGCGACCGTTGAGGATGCGGTGGCGCTGGCGGTGCGCGAGAAGGATCAGAAGCTCTTCAACAACGCCGCCCAGACCTGGAACCACGGCTTCTTCTGGAACTCGATGGCGCCTAGCGGCGGGGGCGAGCCGAGCGGCGAACTGAAAACAGCCATCGACGCCGCTTTTGGCTCTACCGCGACCTTCCGCGAGCAATTTGCGGCCAAGGGCGTTGGCCACTTCGCCTCGGGTTGGGCTTGGCTTGTTTGCGATCGCGCCGGCGCGGTGAGCCTCATCGACACCCACGACGCTGAGACCGCCATCACCCGCGAGGGTGTGACGCCGCTGATCGTCGCCGATGTTTGGGAGCATGCTTACTACATCGACTATCGCAACGAGCGCCCGCGCTTTCTGAAGACCTTCGCCGAAAACCTGATCAATTGGCGCTTTGCCGAGAGCCAGTACGCGGCGGCCAAGTCAGGCGCGCCAGGGTGGCGTTACCCGGTCTGACCGCCGTTTCGCGCCATTGTCCCCGAACGGATAAAGCGCCATAACGCGCGCAAATTCCGTTCGGGAGGCAAGACGCCCATGCGCGCGATCAATCACTTCATCAACGCCAAACCCGTCGCCGAAGGCGCGCGCAAGGGGCAGGTGTTCAACCCCAACACCGGCGCGGTACAGGCCGAAGTGGTGTTCTCCTCGGCGAAGACCGTGGACGCCGCCGTGCAGGCTGCCGCGAAATCGTTTCCTGGCTGGGCTGCCACCAACCCGCAGCGGCGCGCGCGCGTGATGTTCGCGTTCAAGGGCCTTGTC
>CAYRHK010000273.1:0-3506 GCA_964423825.1 uncultured Terricaulis sp.
TGTGCAAGATGTCGTCGTTGATCTTCTGCAGCCCTTGCGGATCCCATTGCGAGGCAAGCAACACGTTGTAGACCGCGCCGACAAATAGAATTGACGTAACCGCAAGCAACTCGAACCGCGGCGCGTTAAGTCCCGAGCGATCTGCGGGCTTCAACGCCGCGCGCGCCAGCACGAGTGCAACAAGCGCGTTGGTCAGCACCGTGAAGTAGCACAAGTAGCGCCAGACGCCTACGGCGAGGGTTTCGCCTTCCGCCGTCGCCCCCTGCACCGAAAGCCAGCCCTGGCTGACGATGCTCGCCGCCAACACCGGAGCGCCAATGCAGGCAATCAGCCGCGCCACCACACTCATACCGTGGCGCTCGCATCTTCCGCGATCGGCGCATCTTGCGGCGCCAGAACCGGCTTGCCGCGAATGATGTCGGAAAGCTTTTCCGCGATCATGATCGTGGGCGCATTGGTGTTGCCGCCGATCAGCGTGGGCATCACGCTGGCGTCGATCACGCGCAAGCCTTCAACGCCGCGCACGCGCAAATCGCCATCGACCGGCGCGCGCTCATCAGCGCCCATGCGCACAGTCCCCACGGGATGGTAGATGGTCTCGGCGGTGCGGCGGATCCAAGCATCAATCTCACTGTCTGTGCGCACATGCGCGCCCGGCCGCATTTCCGGACCGCGGTACAATTTGACCGCGTCCTGCGCCACAATCTCGCGCACGATACGCACCGCATCGCGCATGGTGCGACGATCAGTTTCTGTCGACAAATAACGCGGATCGATCAGCGGCTCCGTGAATGGATCGCGCGAGGCGAGGCGAACCTCGCCACGGCTTTCCGGGCGCAACTGACAGGCGTGGATGGTGAAGCCATCACGATCGGGTTGCACTCGGGCATGATCGATCATCACCGCGTTCACAAGATGCAGTTGAATGTCCGGACGGTCGAGTTCGCCGCGGGTCTTTAGGAAGGCGCCTGCGTGCAAGTGGTTGGTGCGGCCGTGGCCCTGCTTCGAGAGCATGTACTGAATGCCGATCATCGGCTGCTTCAGCCCCTTGGTCTTCGAATACATTGAGATCGGCTTGGTCATCTCGTAGATGACGCTTACATCGAGATGGTCCTGAAGGTTGCGCCCGACTTCGGAAGCATCATGCACAACAGGGATGTCGAGTTTTTTCAGCGCATCGGCTGGTCCGATGCCCGACAGCATCAGCAAATGCGGCGACTGGAAAGCGCCCCCGCACACCAGCACTTCGCGTGCGGCGCGCACTGTCTGGATGGGCTTTCCCGGCCCCCCCGAGAATTCAACGCCAACGGCCGTGCGCCCCTCAAATACGATGCGTCCGGCATATGCACCCGAGATTATCCGCAGGTTCGACCGCGACGCCAGGATCGGCGCGAGATAAGCCGCCGCCGCGCTCCACCTTTCACCATCGCGGATGGTGAGATGGTATGGACCAACGCCCTCTTGCTGCAGTCCGTTGAAGTCGCGCGTAACCGGAAACCCTGCTTGGGCGCCCGCCTGAATGAAGGCTTTGTAGATCGGATCGCCCGGAGGCCCCCGCGACACCCAGAGCGGCCCACCTTCGCCATTCCAGGCGTCAGCTCCATCCTCATGATGCTGCGAGCGCTTGAAATACGGCAGCACGTCCGCGTAGCCCCAACCCGTCAGTCCTGTCTGGCGCCACTGATCATAGTCGCGCGCGTGGCCGCGAATGTAGATCATGCCGTTTATTGCCGATGACCCTCCGAGACCACGGCCCCTGGGCTGATAGAGCTTGCGCCCATCGAGGTGTTCCTGCGGGACGCTTTCGAAGCCCCAGTTCGAAACGCCCTTTTGCTTGATCAGCTGCCCCACGCCCGCGGGCATTCGCACAAGCAGCGAGTCATTCTTTCCGCCGGCCTCCAATATGGCGACTGTAACGCTGGGGTCATCGCTCAAACGGTTCGCAAGCACACATCCCGCGGACCCCGCGCCAACGATCACATAGTCAAACGCCTGTTGATCACCTGTATCAGCCACCGGAAGCCCCGTTCGTTTCCACGACTTTTGCGCGTCGGCCGTCGCGGTGCCAACCCCTAACGTTCGGTCAAAGTTAAGCAAAAGTTTACGCTGGGGAGGGCATGAGATGGTCTCATGGCAGACGCCGCTCAGAAAATCGATTTCGCCGCCGCCGCACGGCGGCTCACCGCCAGCCAAATCGGCTTACGCGAGCGGCGTAGGTTCCGCCGCATGCCCGTCACAGTAGACGGGCGCGTCCTCGACAGTGGCGGCCGGGAATACGATTGCCGCACCGCCGATATTTCCCCTGGAGACGTCCGCATCCTCTCTCCAGTCGCTCCGACAGTTGGAGATCGCGTAGTCCTTTACCTGGAGGGCTTTGGCCGGCTTTCTGGTCGCGTAGCCCGCCATTGCGGCGAAGGTGAATCGGCGGTGATTTTTGATTTCTCGGCTCACAAGCGCGAGAAGCTCGCAGAGCAGATAACCGCCGCCATTAACAAGGACCGCCTGGACGCCGAACCGCGCGAGATCGCAACGGCGATTGCCGACCGCACCAAGATCGAGCTTGAAACTGGCGAGGCCATCGAGGGCGAAATCCTGGATTTTTCAATCGCAGGCATCACTGTGCGCGCTAAGGGCATAATCCCCTTGATCGGCTCGTGGGCGCGCATCGGCGGCGTCTATGGCCGCGTGTCGCGACTAATCGAGGGCGGCTTCGCCATCGATTTCGAACTGCGCCCGCCACAACCTTAAGAGATCGTTACCGGCGGCACGCCCATTGCACATCGCTCCTCTGAGCAGCGCGCCTTGCGTCGGCGACTGTCTCAAAAAGGAGCACCCCGTGAGCGACGCCGCCGTCACCGAAGCACCCGTTAGGATCGCCAGCACTGGCCAATGGTGGGTAAACGTCCGTGGCAAGGCCTATGGGCCATACTCTCGAGCGCAATTGGCCGCCTACATGGCTGAAGGTCGCGTGCGTTCGAGCACAAGAGTTTCGGACTGCCGTGAAGGTGTTTGGGTTGAGGCACGACGCGTGCTGGGGCTCGCCGGTGAAGCAAAAACGCCCCCTGCCAACGACCAAGCGCAAGCAGCTAACGTCTTCGTACATGCGGAAATTGTCGCCGGGGGCTACAATGCTTTCATGGCGGCGCTTGAATCGCTGGGCGCCATTTGCGAACTCGCGCCGTCGCTGTGGCTGGTCCGCACGCCGTACTCCGCTGGCCTCATCCGCAATACGCTCTCCCAAACCCTGGAGCGCGGGGACCGCTTCATTGTCATGGACGCCACCCGCGATCGCTTGGCATGGTTCAACCTCGGACCGGAAATTGACGTGCGCATTTCCAAGGTCTGGAACCGCCCGCTTCGCGCGACGCAGGCCCTGAAAGCCTAGGCCTTATACCCGCTCGGCCGCAGATCGCGCGCATAGCGCTTCCAGTTTTCGACGTAGTGCGCGGCCGAGAAACCAATCACCTGCCTTTGCCGGTCATCGAGCATGCGCGCACCGCGCGCCG
>CAYRHK010000274.1:0-3481 GCA_964423825.1 uncultured Terricaulis sp.
CGGGCTCGCCGAGCTTCAGCATCTTCTTCGGCGTGTCGACTCTCTTGAACAGGGGACCTGTCGCGCGGTTGACGCCCTTGTCCGTTGCTTGCGCCGACAGCACCACCGCCACCAGCAGCGTGTACGGGTTGGTGTACGCAAGTTCTGTCTTCGGGTCGGGCCGCACATGCGCCAGTCGCGCATAAAGTTCCGCCGCTTTCGCCTTCGTCAATCGCTTCGCCATCAATCACCCACCCCCGGATGAGCCGCTTTAGCGGCGAGGTCCGGGGCCTATAAGCACCAATCGAAGGGGTTATGGACCCCGGACTTGCACTTCGCGCAATCCGGGGACGGGTGAACGGGGGTATTGAGTAAGCAAGACTTGGCGTTAGCCTCTAGCGCCATGAAGCCCCGCTGGGAACGCGCACCCGCCGCGCCGCCGATGGACGGTGAACTCTATATGGACGCCGAGCTACGCCCGCATCGCAGCCTGAGCCTCAAGGCCTTCCGCTGGATGCTGATCGCGGTCATCGCCATGAACGCCGCGCTCGCCGCCGCTTTCGTGAGCCAAGGCGCGCTGCCGGTAGCGGGCTTCTTGGGCCTAGACGTGCTCGCGCTCTGGCTCGCGTTCCACATCAGCTACCGCTCCGGCCGCGCCGCCGAATATGTGCGCATCGGAGCAGGGCGCGTCCACGTCGCCAGCGTCAAACACGATGGCGCCACGATCCATTGGGTGCTCAACCCAGTCTGGGCCCGTGTCGCCCGTGATGGCCCCGGCGTGCTCATCCTCGACGGCGACGGTCAGCTGCGCATCGGCGGGTTTCTCTCGCCCCAGGAATGCGACGCCTTTGCCGAGGCGCTCAGCCTCGCGCTCTTCCGCGCCAAGCGCGGCCCTCAAAGCCCCAACACATCCCGCATCGAATAGAGGCCGGGCGCCTTGTCAGCCGCCCACGCTGCCGCCGCCAGCGCGCCATCCGCGAACACCGCGCGGTCCAAGGCCTGGTGCGACAGCGTCACCATCTCGCGCTCGGCGATGAAGCGCACATCGTGCGCCCCCACTAGGCCGCCGCCGCGTACCACTGAAAACCCTATGCCGCCGTCCGATCGTGGACCGGTGACGCCATCGTGCGGCGCGAGCTTCGCAGCATTGAGCGACACCCCACGTCCGAGCGCCGCCGCCTCGCCGAGGAGCAGGGCAGTACCCGAGGGCGCGTCCACCTTGCGTCGATGGTGCGCTTCCGTGATCTCAATGTCCCAGCCCGCGCCGAGCTTCCGTGCCGCTTGCTCGACCAACGCCGCCAGCAGCGTTACGCCTAGACTGAAATTGCCCGAACGCACGATAGCCAAGCGCTTGGCATGCGCAGCGATCGCATCCTCTTGGCTCTCCGAAAGCCCCGTCGTGCCGATGATCGCCGCGCGCACCTTGGTCGCCGTCAGCGACTCAAGCGCCGCCAGCGTCGCCTCTGGCGTGGTGAAATCGAGCCAGACATCGGCCTTCGCAGCCGCCGGGCTCGCCGCATCGTGGGTGACCACGCCGCTCGCCGGAAGCCCGCCCAACTGCCCGATGTCGGCGCCGAGGGCGGGGCTCTCACGTCGCTCGCTGCCCCCGACGACCTCAAAACGCGCATCGGCGCCGGCGGCGCGGATCAACGCCCGCCCCATGCGCCCGCCGGCCCCCGCAATAGCGATGGATAGTGTCATGCGCGATTCATGGACCGACCGCGGGCCGCTCGCAAGCGGCGCTACCGCGTCAGCGTCGCATCGCCGTTATCGAAGAACCGCTTCACCGTATCGAAGAACCCTTGCGTCTGCGGGTGAGCCTCGTCGCCGCATTCCTTGGCGAACTCCTCCAAGAGCTTGCGCTGCTTGGCGCTCAGATTCACCGGCGTCTCCACCAACAGTTCGACATGCAGATCGCCGCGCTCCTTACCGCGCAAATGCGTCATGCCCTTGCCCTTGATCCGGAAGCGCCGTCCGGTTTGGGCGCCGGGGGGGATGGTCACCCGCGTGCGCTCGCCCTCGATGGTGGGAATTTCGATCTCGCCCCCGAGCGCAGCCTTGCACATGGGGGTTGGCGCCCGGCAATAAAGGTCAGCGCCATCGCGCTCGAACAACGCATGCGGTTTCACCGACAGGAACAAGTACAAATCGCCGGGAGGCCCGCCGCGCGCCCCGCCGTCGCCTTCGCCCGAAAGCCTGATGCGCGTGCCGTCCTCGACGCCAGCGGGTATCTTCACAGCGAGCTTACGCTCTTTCTGCGTCAGCCCGCGCCCGCCGCATGAACGACACGGCGTCTTCACTGCTTGCCCGCGCCCGCTGCAGGCGGGGCATGTGCGCACGATCCGGAACATGCCTTGGCTGGCGCGCACTTGGCCCGCGCCGTTGCAGGTGCGGCAGGTCTCCAGCGGCGCGTTGCCTTCCGAGCCCGAGCCGCCGCACGGCTCGCACGCCTGCGCGCGTGGAACCACGATTTCGCGTTCCATGCCGGCGAACGCTTGCTCGAGTGTGATCTCGACATCGTAACGCAGATCCGCGCCGCGTTCAGGTCCGTTTCTGGGCCGCCCGCCGCGCCCGAAAATATCTCCGAACTCGCCGCCGAAAATCTCGTTGAAGAGGTCAGAGAAATCTGTGAAGCCCGCCGCGCCGGGCCCATAGCCGCCGCCGTTCTGAAACGCGGCTTTGCCGAAGCGATCGTACTGCGCCCGCTTTTCAGGATCGGAGAGCACGGCATAAGCCTCGCCGAGCTCCTTGAACTTCTCCTCGGAAACCTTGCAGCCGGGATTCTGGTCCGGGTGCATTTTCATCGCAAGCTTGCGGAACGCCGACTTGATCGCCGCTTGGTCAGCGTCTCGCGGCACCCCGAGGATTTCGTAATAGTCGCGACCGCCCATGGCGCTTCAACCCGCGTCAAGGCTTTAGGCGCTTCGCTTGCCGTCGACTTCTTCGAAGTCGGCGTCAACCACACCGTCATCCGAAGCGCCGCCGCCGTCGCTCGCGCCGCCGCCAGGCCCGCCCTGGCCGCCGTAGAGCGCCTCGCCGATCTTCATCGACGCCTGCACCAGCGCTTGCGTCTTCGCGGTGATGTCGCTGGCGTTTTCGCCGCCCAGCGAAGAACGCAGCGCCGCGACCGCGCCTTCGATTGCAGCTTTATCCGAAGCGGGCACCTTGTCGCCGTTCTCCTGCAGCTGCTTCTCGGTGGCGTGAATGAGCGCCTCGCCTTGGTTCTTGGCTTCGGCAAGCTCGCGCCTGGCCTTGTCTTCGCCTGCGTGCTCCTCGGCTTCCTTCACCATACGCTTGATGTCGTCTTCCGACAGGCCGCCCGAAGGCTGAATGCGCATCGATTGCTCTTTGTTGGTCGCCTTGTCCTTGGCGCTGACCGACACGATGCCGTTGGCGTCGATGTCGAATGCCACCTCGATTTGGGGCATGCCGCGCGGAGCAGGGGGGATGCCGACCAGATCGAACTGCCCGAGCGGGCGGTTGTCCGCCGTCGCCTCCTCGC
>CAYRHK010000275.1:0-3470 GCA_964423825.1 uncultured Terricaulis sp.
AATGGAACGCCGGATGAAACGGCGCGATCTGCCCCATCAGCGCATCGGTCAGCCCCTGCCCGGTGACCACCGGCAGGCCGGGAATGTCGTAGATCGGTTTCTCGGGATAGAGTTCGGCGCACTGCCCGCCGGGGCGGTCCAGCACGTCGACCAGGTGCGCCTTGAGGTCCAGCAATCCCAGCTCGAATACGGCGAACAGGCCCACTGGCCCCGCACCGACGATAATCACATCGGTTTCGTAGGCCTTGCCGGGCTCTGCTGAAACGACCTTCGCTGCTTCCATAGTCTTTCGTCCCTTCCGGCGCGGTGTTTAGCCGCCCGATAGCGCGCTGCGAACGCGACACTTTGATTTCGAGCATGTCTTGGCGGACAAAGGCAACATGAGTGAGTCATTAGACGTGCTAATCATTGGCGCGGGACACAACGGGCTTGTCTGCGCCTGGTATCTGGCGCGCGCCGGCCTGAAAGTGCGGATTTTGGAGCGGCGGGGTGTCGTCGGCGGCGCGGCGGTCACCGAGGAGTTCCACCCGGGATTCCGCAATTCCACCGCCAGCTACACCGTGAGCCTGCTCAATCCCAAGGTCATCGACGACATGGGGCTCGCCGCGCGCGGCCTGCGGGTGCTGGAGCGGCCGATCGCCAATTTCCTGCCGCAGCCGGACGGGCGCTACCTGAAGGTCGGCGGCGGGCTGGAGAAAACGCAGGCCGAGTTCCGCAAATTCTCTGCGCGCGACGCCGAAACGCTGCCCCGTTATTACGACATGATCGACGCGGTCGCCGACGTGTTGCGCGATCTGGTGTTGCGCACGCCGCCGAACGCCGGCGGCGGCGTGCTCGATCTTCTGAGCGCCGCCGACGCGGGCTTGCGCCTGGGGCGGCTCACACTCGAACAGCAACGCGACGTGCTCGATCTCTTCACCAAGAGCGCACGTTCGATGCTCGACGGGTGGTTCGAGAGCGAAGCGGTGAAGGCCGCTTTCGGCTTCGATGCGGTGGTGGGCAATTATGCCAGCCCCGACACGCCAGGTTCGGCCTATGTGCTGCTCCATCACGTGTTCGGCGAAGTGAACGGCAAAAAGGGCGCGTGGGGTCACGCCATCGGCGGCATGGGCGCTATCACGCAGGCGATGCGTTCGGCCTGTGAGGATGCCGGCGTTACAATTTCGCTCGAAGAGCCGGTTGCGCGCGTGCTGGTTGACGACGGCCGCGTGCGCGGCGTGCGTCTCGAAAGCGGCAAGGAACTCAGCGCGCGCACGGTGATCGCCAATGTGGGGCCGAAGCTCTTGTACGAGCGGCTTATGGATGAAGCCGACGTGCCGCCGGATTTCCTGCGGCGCATCAAAAGCTACAAGGCCGGCTCCGGCACCTTCCGCATGAATGTGGCGCTCTCCGAATTGCCGCGCTTCACCTGTCTGCCCGAACCCGGTGAGCATCATCGCTCCGGCATCATCATCGCGCCCACGCTCGACTATATGGATCAGGCCTTCGTGGATGCGCGCGCCTTTGGCTGGTCGAAAGCGCCGATCGTGGAGATGCTGATCCCCTCTACGGTGGACGACACATTGGCGCCCCCCAGCGCGCACGTGGCGAGCCTGTTCTGCCAGCAATTCGCGCCGACCCTGCCCAACGGCCGCAGCTGGGACGACGAGCGCGAAGCCGCCGCCGATGCGATCGTTGACACGGTCGAGGCCTACGCGCCCGGCTTCAAGGCGAGCGTGGTCGGCCGAAAGCTCCTCTCGCCGCTCGATCTTGAGCGCACCTTCGGCCTCGTCGGCGGCGACATTATGCACGGCGCCATGGGGCTCGACCAATTGTGGGCGGCGCGGCCCGTGCTCGGGCATGGCAATTATCGTGGGCCGATCAAAGGCCTCTACATGTGCGGCGCTGGCACGCACCCAGGCGGCGGCGTCACTGGCGCGCCCGGCCACAACGCGGCGCGCGAGGTTCTGGCTGACCAGGGCCTGTTCGGGCGCGCGCCCATCGCCATTTAGCTGACGCTGCGTCGCGTCTCGACAGCGGCGGGTTCGCGCGCGACAACGCGCTCCAATTCCGGGAGGACGATCATGAAACTACAAGGATGCGCGGCGGTGGTGACGGGCGGCGCAAGCGGGCTGGGCGCGGCGACGGCGCGCGCGCTCGCAAAGGAAGGCGTCAAGGTCGCGATCTTCGACATGAACGCGGAAAAGGGCGAAGGGGTCGCGCGTGAAATCGGCGGCGTCTTCTGCAACGTCAACGTCACCAGCGACGCGAGCGTCGACGAAGGCTTCGCCAAGGCGCGCGCCGCGCACGGACAAGAGCGCATTCTGATCAATTGCGCCGGCGTCGGCAACGCGGTGAAAACCGCGAGCCGTGACAAGCAGAGCGGCGAGATCAAGCACTTCCCGCTCGATAGCTTCGAGAAGATCATCCAGATCAATCTGATCGGCACCTTCCGCTGCATCGCCAAGTCGGCCGCCGGCATGATGACGCTGGAACCCTTCGAGCACGGCGAGCGCGGCGCTATCGTCAACACCGCTTCGGTCGCCGCCGAAGACGGGCAGATCGGCCAGGCCGCCTATTCGGCTTCCAAGGGCGGCGTTGTCGGCATGACGCTGCCGATCGCGCGCGATCTCTCCAGCGAGGGCATCCGCGTCAACACCATCCTGCCGGGCATCTTCAACACGCCGCTCTTGCAGGGCGCGCCGGAAAACGTGAAGGCGGCGTTGAGCGCATCAGTGCCGTTCCCGAAGCGCCTCGGCGATCCGGAAGAATATGCGAGCCACGCGGTCGAGATGTGCCGCAACTCGTACTTCAACGGCGAGGACGTGCGCCTCGATGGCGCGATCCGGATGGCGCCGAGGTAGCACCTAACCCCGCGCCTTCATCTCCGCCAGCACGCGCTGGGCGTAAGCGCGGCTGACGGGGACTTCGCCGCCGCCCTGCAGCACCGCCATCAGGCGCCCGTTATTGTCGCGGCGCACGGCGGAGAGGCGGTTCCAGTTGACGAACGCGGAGCGGTGCACGCGCAGCATGACGTTGGGGTCGAGCTTCTTCTCGAGGTGAGACATGGTCTCGCGATGCAGCAGCGTGCGCCCCTCCCAATGCAGGCGCACATAGTCGCGCTCGGCCTCGATGCGTTCGACATCGGCGACAGGCACGCGCAGGAAGCGGCCGCGGTCGCGGATCCAGAATTCGCGCTCGAAGGCGGGCTCTTCGCGCTCGACCGCCTCGCGTTTCAAGGCGTCGAGAACGGCGGCCAATTCCTCGGCGCGACGGCCCGCATTCTTGGCGGCGCGGCGCTCGCGGGCGCGGTCGATAGCGGACGCCAAGCGCTCGAACTCGACAGGTTTGACGAGATAGTCGACGGCGGATGTTTCAAACGCTCGCAGCGCGTAGGTGTCGTAGGCCGAGATGAAAATCACCGCCGGCCCGCCCGACTCTTCCACGGCGTTGGCGACTTCGAAGCCGTCGGCGAGCGGCATCTTGATGTC
>CAYRHK010000276.1:0-3461 GCA_964423825.1 uncultured Terricaulis sp.
AGATCCTGAACGTCGCCAGCGCCGGCGCCGAGAAGATGAGCGGCAACCAGGAACTTGCCGATCTCGCTTTGGCGCTCGGCGTGCAGATGGGCGCGAAGTTCAAGACCGACGATCTGCGCTACGAGCGCGTGATCATCATGACCGACGCCGATGTCGACGGCGCCCACATCGCCTCGCTGCTGATCACGTTCTTTCACAAGCAGATGCCCGCCCTCATCCGCGCTGGGCGCTTGTACCTGGCGCTGCCGCCGCTCTACCGCGTCACCGCAGGCAAGGAGAGCATTTATGCGCGCGACGATGCGCACAAGGCAGCGCTGCTCAACGGCCAGTTCAAGGGCAGAAAGGTCGATATCGCGCGTTTCAAGGGCTTGGGCGAGATGATGCCGGCTGACTTGAAGGGCACGACCATGGACCCGACAACGCGCACGCTCGCGCGCGTGGTGCTCGACGACCAAGGCGCGCCGGACTTTGAGATTTTGATCGAAACGCTGATGGGCAAGAAAGCTGAGCTGCGCTTCAACTACATCCAGGCGAACGCGAAGTTCGTGGCGGATGAGATTGATGTTTGATCTGCTTCAGAGCACTCTATGCCTTTGGCGTCAGTTGATCGGAATCCGCTCGCGGCATTGGTAACAGTGACATCACCCTTGCAAGCATCACCAACGTCAGAAATACCCCGATAATCGCCTGTGTGTTAATGATGCCTACAGCCAATGCACTTTCCTGCGCATGAAACGGCGACACATCGAACGTAACGAGGCTACGCATACAAAGACCAAACACGCCCCAAACCCCCGACGCCCCCTCGATAGTCACGAAACCGTCTTGCTCAAGAAACAGGTAAGCGCTCGTGAACCAGAAGCCCACTTCTCCAAAATTGACAAACAGGGCCAGGGCTAATCGATAACGACCGCGAAGACTGTACGATTCACCCCGCTTTCTTGCGAAATACGGATCGAATAAGAGCATGTTAGTCTGCACCACCACCATCTCAAACAGCCGGTAAGCGGCGTACAAACCAACGGCGGCCGGCGCCCAGTTCGGGTAGGTGAGATATCCTGCGGCAGCGAATGCAGCGGCGCACGCCGCCGCCACATGCAGCAAGATCCAAACATCAATGATCGTGCTGTAGAGCCGGTGGTCAAGGCTGCGCCAAATGGTGCTGCGCAGCAAGCCCAGCAACGAAAGGCGCTTCAGCGATTGAAAAGTCCATCCCGCCACATTGACGAGCAAGCCTTCGTCACCGTCATTCGCTTTGTCTGGTTCCGCGACCATCTAACTTCACTCACACCCTGATCAACACGTTGCCGCTCGGCGAAATCTGATAAACTTCGAGCGTATCACGTAGCACTGGCGGGCGGCACCCCCGGCTCCGGTCCCTGCCAACATTGACTTTCCCCCCAAATCCGCCCATGTCGCCCATGTCCGTTGTGCGCGCCTTGAAGGGCGTGCTCGCCCTCGGCTCAAACGCCCCTTTCATCTCAATCCGGAGACTTGGGGCGGAAGAGCGCCAACCAAGCGGTCCGTTTGTACTTCGCGTCCAAGGCGAAGCACGCGGCCCCAAGTGAGAGTGAATGAAGTTTCCAATATACGCGCTAACGCGCGCTGAAGTCGTACAAGCCTTTCCAGTGCAAGCGCCTCTCCTCCCCCTTGCGGGGAGTGGCTGGGGGTGGGGGGCGATCAGAAATGAGCGCCACCGCGCCGTGTGCGCCACATCTTGTACGCCCCCCCTCCCTGCCCTCCCCCGCAAGGGGGGAGGGGCGCTCGCCCCCGCCCAGCGAGCGCTTCAATGACCGAAGCCCCCACAATCACCTTCGACGATCTCGGCCTTTCGCCCGACACGCTCAAGGCGGTGAAGGAAGGCGGGTACAACACCCCCACGCCGATCCAGGCCGCTGCCATCCCCGAAGTACTGAAGGGCCGCGACGTGTTGGGCATCGCCCAGACAGGCACCGGTAAGACCGCCTCCTTTACACTGCCGATGATCGACATCCTCGCGGCCGGTCGCGCCCGCGCGCGCATGCCGCGCACTTTGATCCTGGAGCCGACCCGCGAGCTTGCCGCGCAAGTGGCCGAGGCGTTCGACAAGTACGGCAAATACCAGAAGCTCACCAAGGCGCTTCTGATCGGCGGCGTTTCGTTCGGTGACCAAGACGCCCTGCTCGCGCGCGGCGTCGACGTGCTGATCGCCACGCCCGGGCGGCTTTTGGATCACTTCGAGCGCGGCAAGCTACTTTTGACCGGCGTGCAGGTGATGGTGGTCGACGAAGCCGACCGCATGCTCGACATGGGCTTCATCCCCGACATCGAGCGCATCTTCAAGCTGACGCCGTTCACGCGCCAGACGCTGTTCTTCTCCGCCACCATGCCGCCGGAGATCACGCGGCTGACCGAGCAATTCCTGTCGAGCCCAATCCGCATCGAAGCATCGCGCCCGGCGACTGCCGCCAGCACGATCGATCAACGCGTGGTTATGCTGCCCGGCGGCGATCCGCGCACTCGGCGCGCAGCACTGCGCGCTGTGATGACAGCGGGCGAGGTGAAAAACGGCATCGTCTTCTGCAATCGCAAGACCGACGTGGATGTTGTCGCGCACTCGCTTAAGCGCCACGGCTTCAACGCGGCACCTATTCACGGCGACCTCGACCAGAGCCTGCGCACCAAGACGCTGGATCGCTTCCGTTCCGGCGATCTGCAATTTCTGATCGCGTCCGACGTCGCCGCGCGCGGATTGGACATCCCGGATGTGAGCCACGTCTTCAATTACGAGCCGCCGCGTTCGCCAGACGACTATGTGCATCGCATCGGGCGAACAGGGCGCGCTGGGCGCCAGGGCGCCTCGTTCACACTGGTCGCGCCGAACGACAAGAAGAGCCTGGATGCGATCGAAAAGCTCACCGGCAAGCCAATCGAAAAGGCGGCGATTGAGGGCGTGCCAGAGGCAGCACTCGGCGACCCCACCGATCGCGGCGGTCGCGGGCGGCGCGCCGAGGAATTGAAGCGCGAGCACTCCAAGAGGATTTCCGAGAAAAAGCAAAAATACATGAAGCGCGACGAAACGCGCGGCGAAGCGGGAACCGAGCCTGTGAAGGCGCCCGCGCCAAAAGCGGAAGCGCAGCCCAGGCCGGCGCGCGGCCCCCGCCGCGACGACGCACCGCGCAAGCCCGCGCGCGACGACAGCGGCCCTTCCGTCCAGGGTTTCGGCGATTCAACGCCCGCGTTTTTGCGGAAGAAGTAGCGGTCAGCGCTTCAGCCGCGCCGCCACCTGCTTGCGGAAGGCCGCGCCATAGGGCGGGCGCATGATCGCCAGAAGCTCGCTCTTGATCTGGCGATAGACCGCCTTCTCGTGGCTGAACTCCTGGAAGCCGCGACGGCCGTGATAGGCGCCGATGCCTGAAGGCCCGATGCCGCCGAACGGCAGATCGTCCATGGCGAAGTGGAAGATCACATCGTTGATGGTG
>CAYRHK010000277.1:0-3452 GCA_964423825.1 uncultured Terricaulis sp.
CGCGTTTGCACTCGGCTCCCCCTCCCCGCGAGGGGAGGGGGCAGGGGTGGGGTGAAACTCAACTTGAGACGTGAGGCATATTCGCATGATCGCGCAACTCGATCTGGGAATCAGCCCCGTCCAAACCACTCCGCTTCACCCCGCCCCTGCCCCCTCCCCTCGCGGGGAGGGGGTGTGATAAAGCCGATTCATGTGGGACACGCTCTGGGTCGATTGTCATCTCGCCACCATGGCGTCCAGCGCCGCGCCATACGGCGCCATTGAGCGCGGCGCACTCGCGACGAGGGAGGGCAAGATCGCCTGGGTCGGCTACGCCGCCGATCTGCCGAGGCCGCCCGACGAATTGGCGCGCGAAGTGCGCCGCTGCGACGGCGCATGGATCACGCCGGGCTTGGTCGATTGCCACACCCACCTCGTTTTCGGCGGCGACCGCGCCCGCGAGTTCGAACTCCGCCTGCAAGGCGCCAGCTACGAAGACATCGCCCGCGCTGGCGGCGGCATCCTCTCAACGGTCACGGCGACACGCGCCGCCAGCGTCGACGAACTCCTCGCCAGCGCCGCCAAGCGGCTCGCCGCGCTCGCGCGCGAGGGCGTCACTACCGTCGAGATCAAGTCCGGCTACGGCCTCGATCTCGATACCGAACTGAAGATGCTGGAAGCGGCGAGGATGCTTGGCGACCCCTCTCCCCCCTTGCGGGGGAGAGGACGGGGTGAGGGCACGTACGCGAGCGGCCCCCAACCCCCTACCCCCGCCCCACAAGAGGGAGGGGTAGAGGTTCGCATTCTCCGCACTTTCCTAGGCCTCCACGCACTGCCGCCCGAGTTCAAAGACGACCGCGCGGCTTATGTCGATCTCGTCGCCGATGTCATGATCCCCGCCATCGCCGCGACGGGCGCCGCCAACGCGATCGATGCCTTCTGCGACACTATCGGCTTCACGGCTGGAGAAACCGAACGCGTATTCGCCGCAGCCCGCGACCACGGCCTGCCGGTGAAGCTGCACGCGGAGCAACTCTCCAATCAACATGGCGCAGCACTGGCAGCACACTATGGGGCGCTTTCTGCTGATCACCTGGAACACCTCGACGACGAGGGCATCGCCGCCATGGCGCAAGCCGGCACGGTCGCGGTTCTGCTCCCCGCCGCGTTCTACTGTCTGCGCGAAACCAAGCTGCCGCCGATCGACAAACTTCGAGCCGCCGGCGTGCCGATGGCCGTCGCCACCGACTGCAATCCCGGAACCGCGGCGATGACTTCGCCGCTGCTCGCCATGAACATGGCTTGCACTCTCTTCCGCCTCACACCCGAGGAAGCGCTCGCTGGCATGACCCGCGAAGGCGCGCGCGCGCTGGGGCTTCAAGATCAAATCGGCACGCTGGATGTAGGCAAAGCCGCCGACCTTGCGATTTGGGATGTGTCGCATCCCGCCGAACTCAGCTACTGGCTCGGCGCACAGCTGTTGCGCGAGCGCGTATTCGGCGGCTCTCCCCGATGATACGGGCGCAAAGGCAGAGCATTGCATATGCGCTGGCTGCGTTCGGGCTGCTTTTCGCAACTCAGGTGTTGCTTTCCAACGGTAGGCGGGCCGATTTCGCGCCCTATTTCGGCGCCATCGATCCGCGACTTGCGATAGCCGCCATCGCTGTCGTCGGTGCGGCGGCATTGACCCTACTGAATGACCGGGCTTGGCGGCCGATCGTATTGGCGGCGCAGCCGCTCGCTGCGGTCCAATGGTTTGTCGCCGCTGTGCCCTTTGCGATGCTGGCGATTGGCGTAGATCGCTTGCTTGGATTTCCACGCGACATCAACGTTCCCGCGCCATGGTCTCTTCTGTTCTATCCGGTAATGGGATTTGTAGTGGAGGTTGCATTCCACGCGGCGCCACTAGCACTGCTCGCGGTTATGCTGACCGCACGGCTGCAGAAAACCTGGGCGTGTCTGGCGCTCGTTGCCCTGATTGAACCGCTGTTCAGGCGGCCTTCGCGGATTTCTCGCCTTCAGCGCTGGAGTTATTTGTATTCACGCACGTCCTGACGATCAATGTTGTTGAACTGCATGTGTTCCGGCGGCACGGATTTCTTTCAGCTTTGGGCTTCCGGCTTAGCTATTATCTTCTTTGGCATGTCCTGTGGGGCCATTTGCGCTTGCTGTAGGCGTTGTGGACGCAAACGCGTCCACGCGCTATCAGGCCCTTGAATCTGGGAGCATCGACATGAACCCCCGCATCGATCCTTCGCGCAGCATCCGCGCGCCGCGAGGAGCGACGATCAGCTGCAAATCGTGGCTCACCGAAGCCGCGCTCAGGATGCTGATGAACAACCTCGACGCGGAAGTCGCAGAACATCCCGAGGAACTGGTCGTTTACGGCGGCATCGGCCGCGCTGCGCGCGATTGGGCGAGTTACGACAAAGTCGTCGAGACGCTGCGCCGTCTCGACGACGATGAAACATTACTTGTACAAAGCGGCAAACCGGTCGGCGTGTTCAAGACCCATCCCGACGCGCCGCGCGTGCTGCTCGCCAACTCCAACCTCGTGCCGCGCTGGGCAACCTGGGAGCATTTCGACGAACTCGATCGCAAGGGCCTGATGATGTACGGCCAGATGACGGCTGGCTCGTGGATCTATATCGGTACGCAAGGCATCGTGCAGGGCACCTTCGAGACCTTCGCCGAAATGGGCCGCAGGCATTTCGGCGGCGATTGGTCAGGCAAGTGGATATTGACCGCGGGCTTGGGCGGCATGGGCGGTGCGCAACCGCTCGCGGCGGTGATGGCCGGCGCTTCCTGTCTCGCCATCGAGTGCCAGAGCGACCGCATCGATAAGCGCCTGCAAACACGCTATCTCGACAAGCGCGCCGATACGCTCGACGAAGCGTTGGCGCTGGTCAACGACGCGTGCGCGAAGAAGCAAGCCCTTTCCGTTGGTCTGCTCGGAAACGCCGCTGAGCTGCTGCCCGAAATGGTCAAACGCGGCATCCGCCCGGACGCCGTCACCGATCAGACCAGCGCCCACGATCTCGTCAACGGCTATCTGCCCGTGGGCTGGAATATGGAACGCTGGATCAAGACCCGCGCGCAAAACCCCGAAGCCGTGCGTGAGGCAGCGCGGACCTCCATTGCCGCGCATGTCCAAGCCATGCTTGACTACCATCACCTCGGCGTGCCGGTCGTCGATTATGGCAACAACATCCGCCAAGTCGCTAAGGACGCGGGCGTACAAGATGCGTTCGCCTACCCCGGCTTCGTGCCGGCTTACGTGCGTCCGCTCTTCTGCCGCGGCATTGGCCCCTTCCGCTGGGCCGCGCTCACCGGCGATCCCGCCGACATCGCCAAGACCGACGCCAAGGTGAAGGAACTCATCCCGGACGACGCGCATCTGCATCGCTGGCTCGACATGGCGCGCGAGCGCATCGCGTTCCTGGGTCTGCCGGCGCGCATTTGCTGGGTGGGCC
>CAYRHK010000278.1:0-3431 GCA_964423825.1 uncultured Terricaulis sp.
CATAAATTTCTCTCCAGGTTCGGCGGCGATCGATCCTTCGAGTCGCGAAATCCTCGACGCGCTCGCCACCGTGGCGCTGCGTTGCGACCGCTTTTCCATTGAGGTCGCTGGCCATACCGACAACGAAGGCAGCCGGCCGTTGAACATGGACTTGTCCCAGCAGCGCGCCGACGCAGTAGCGGCATACCTTGCAAGCCAAGGCGTAGCGCAGGATCGCCTTTCGGCGCGCGGCTACGGCCCCGATCGTCCGCGCGAAAGCAATGCAACGGAAGCGGGCCGCGCCATGAACCGACGAATTGAATTCAATGTGAGCGGGTAGGCTATGATCTATCTAATAGGCCAGTTGGCGCTGTATCTCGTCGTCGCATTCCTGTTTGCCGCATTCGCAGGCTGGAGCTTCGCGGCGCAGCGCGCGGCGCCCAACGAAGCCAAGCGGCGGCGCGATCGCGAGACCTTGTTGCGCGACATCGAACGCTTCGCATCGGGTGAGCCGGTCGGTGGCGATGCGCTTCAAGCCGAACGCGAAGCAGAAAGTGCGCGCGGCTTGCTCTTCATCCGCGATGCACGCATCGCCGAACTCGAAGGCGCATTGGAACGAGCCCGTGCGCGCGCCGACGAAGCCGCGGCTGACCTCGCTGAGCGGCAGCGCCACGAGCACGCGGCCGAAACCGATGCAGGTGAACTCGTCCGCTTGCGCGCACTGGTCACGGCTCACGATGAGGAGCGCGCCAACGAAGTGGAGGCTGAGGTCGAAGAAGTCGGACCTTCTGAAACCGAGATCTTGCAGTCCTGGCGGCTTCGCTATTTCGAGCAGCGGGTGAAGTATCTGGAAAGCGCAAATCCGGCGCCGACGGCGCTTGCCGGGCAGAACATGGAACCCAGCGTGGAGTGGCGCTTGCGCGATGCTGAGGCGCGCGCCGTCCACCTCGCTGACGAGGTGCGCGCTTTGAACGCGCGTCTATCGGCCAGCGAGCCGCGCGCGCTCGCCGCCGACAGCGACGCCGATATGTTGTTGCGCTGGCGCATGCTCTACCTGGAGCGCCGCGCCGCCCATTTGCAGGAACAATTGGCGCAAGCCGGGACGCAGCCTGTCGCAGCCACGCCAGCAGCCGATCCCGATCTCTGGAAGTGGCGCGCGCGCTACCTTGAAGCGCGCGTGCGTCATCTGGAGTCCCGGCCAGCACCGATGGCGGCTGCACCGGAGCCAGTGGAAGCGGAGCCGTTGTCCGCCGCCGTAGCGCCGCCGCCGCCAGCGCCCAACGTGCCTGCTCGAAAACCCCCGATCCTGGCCGCCGCGCGCAACGGCGCGCCCGATGACTTCACGCTGATCGAGACCATCAGCCCGATGCAGCAGACCATGCTCAACGCCATCGGCATCTTCCACTTCGACCAGATCGCGGCATGGGACGAAGCCAACACTGCTTGGGTCGACCGCTACTTCCGCCTGCGTGGGCGCGTGGCGGAAGAAGAGTGGGTCGAACAGGCGGCGGACCTGGCGCGCGAAGGCGTGCACGCCTCGCGCCGGATGCTGGCGAGCGAAGAGGCTTAGGGTTTCGCTGATTTCTGGCCGGCGCCGCCAAGGCACAAGCCGGCTTGCCCGGCCCAATAGAGCATCCAGCCCGCGAAGCCGAACCAGAAGCTCGCCACCAGCGGGTCCGCGTCGTGGAAGGCGTGACCGGCGACGAAACCGTCCGAGATGAAGAAGAGCACCCCGCCCGCCATCGCCAGCCAGCGCGAGGCGGGGAGCGTGAATGTCGAGATCGCCATGGCGGTCAAAACGGCGGTGTAGACGCTGAGCGGCGCGAACAGCGGATCATCCATGGGCACGATCAACGCCGTCATCGCAAGGGCGGCGCAGACAAGCGCGAGCGCGGCGAGGAGACGCGCCGGCCGCATCAGCGCGCCCAGTCCTTCGCCCTGACGGAGGAAGAAGATGATGTACAGGACATGGCCGATCAGGAACGCGCCAGCGCCATAGAGAAACGTCTCGCGTCCAAGCGCGAGCATCACGTCGCCGGTCGCGCCGAACAGAAGCGCGCACGCCAGCAGCGGCGAGCGCGCGATCAGCGCAATCGCCGCTAGCAGCACGATGCCTGAAGCCTTCAGCGCCGGCAGCGCCAACGCGTCCGCTGCGCCAACGGATATGTGTGCGTGCGTCAGCCAGCCATAGGCCAGCGCCAGCAGGGCGGAGAGGGCAAGGAGGAGGCGCGTCATGCGCCGCTACCTAGCCCGCTCCCGCCCCGCGAGAGAAGGGCGCTCAACCTTTGAAGTAGGCCGCGAACTTGTTGCCGGTGGGGTCGCGCACGTAGGCGCCGTAGAAGGGCGGATCGTACTCCCCGCGCACGCCGGGGCCGCCTTCGTCCTTGCCGCCATTGGCGAGCGCTGCCGCGTGAAACGCTTCCACCGCCGCGCGTGACGGCGCCTTGAAGGCGAGCATGGAGCCATTGCCGTGGGTCGCCGGCTCGCCGTTGGCTGTGGCCTGAACGATGTAGATTTCGAGCCCTTCCTTTTTGCCGCCGGGGCCGTAGCCCGCCCAGCCGCCTTCGTTGAACGTGCGCGCGTAGCCGAGCGGCGCCAGTGCGGCGTCATAGAACGCGCAGCTCGCCTCGATGTCCTTCGACCCGATGGTGACGTATCCGATCATGTGTGTCTCCCTCAGTGGGGAGTACGTAGCGGAGTGGGCGTTAGTGTCAAGAACAAAGGGGGAACTTGCAATCGCTGATTGCTAATGCTGACATGAGGTTGGGGGAGGGGAGATGGAAGTCTTTCTGAATGGGCTGAGCCAAGCGGCTTTCGAAAATTGGACTGCTGCGGTTGACCCGCTGCATCGTCTCACTTGGCAAACGTTCGTGCTCCTTGGTTCGATCGTCTTGGTGGCCGCAGGTTTCGCGTCGCTACTAATGCGTTACTCGTGGGTTTGGTCCGCGCCAACGATCAAAGGAGCGAAGATCAAGAACGCTGCTCACATGTATCAATCTCATCTGCGAATGAGCCCGGAGGACTATTTAGCGCTCAAGAAGCTAAAGCTGAACTTTGAAAGCGACCAGGCAAAAGCCTTCGTGAATAGGGACGCCGCAAACTACTACCTCGTGACCATCGTTGAGCAGGGAAAGCCCAAAGCGCTGGTGTATCAGGAGTTGCGCCTTCAGATGCCAACGCGGAAAGGAAGGGCTGCCAAAGGATTCATACAGCTTGATGACAGCTCATTGACTGCCGTTCGGTTGGGAAATGTGAGCGAGGATGACGACGAGTCTGGAACCGAGATAAAGGGAACGTACGATGTGTATGTTCGTCGAGTGCGTTGGTTCGACTTGCGCCATTGGTTTCTGCACCCCAATCGGGAAATTCGCATCGTCGTTTGGGTCACTCTGATTACGACGACGTTGCCGGTGCTTTTAGACCTGTTGTTCGGCTAACCCCGCTCCCTTTGC
>CAYRHK010000279.1:0-3427 GCA_964423825.1 uncultured Terricaulis sp.
GTTGCCGCAGCCGCAGGCGGGATCGAAGAAAGTGAGTCCCGCGAGCTTGTCGTGAAACGCGCGCAGCCTAGCTTCGCGATCCCGTTTCAGGCCCTTGATGCGGGTGAGCTCGGCGCGGAGATCGTCGAGAAAGAGCGGCTCGATGACTTTCAGGATGCAACGCTCATTGGTGTAATGCGCGCCTTCCTTGCGCCGCTCCGCCGGCGCCATGACGAACTGAAACAGCGAGCCGAAAATGGCCGGCGAAATCGCGTCCCAGTTAAACGCGCACGCCTCCAACAAGAGCGCGCGCATCTTGGCGTTGAAATGCGCATGCGGCAGGCGTTCGGCGAAAAGGTCGCCGTTCACATAGGGAAAGCGCGCCAAGTCTTCATCTATTGTGGTTTGCCGCCGGTCTTCTGGCGTGTTCAGCACTTCGAACAAGCTGTGCAGCCACTGGCCGGTATCTGCGCCGTCTTCGCTCGTGCGGTTGAGGATCAAGTCCTCCATGAGGCCACGGTTGAAGATGCCGGTATCGTCGGCGAACAGGCAAAACAGCAGCCGCACCAGCAGGCGCTCAAGCTCGTGGCCGCGATATCCGCTGGCTTCTAGAGCATCGTGCAATTTGCCCATCAGCTCGGCGGCAAGGATGTTGACGGGGTCTTGCTCGCGGAATGTCCGCTTCTCGACGCCAAGGATAAATCCGAACTTCTCGACGTGGCGGGGCAGCTCGGCGAGGGCGAAGCGCGCTTCCTCGCGGGTCTCCAGATCGATCAGTTCGAAGAACTGGAAATCACAGAGCAGCACATAACGGGGCAGGTCGCGCTCGGCGATGCCGGGGAAATAATCCATGGCCTGCTCGCGCGCCTTGGCCAGGCTCTTGCCCGCGCTCTTCTGCTCGACCAGGAATTTGCCGGGCCAGAACAGGTCGATCGAACCGGACGAGCCGCCGTACTTCTTTACCGCGTGTTCGAAGTAAGCGACCCGTCGGCGGGTGACGCCAAACACCTCGAAAAACGCGTTGAAGAAGCTCTGCGCCTCGCTGCGCTCGCGGGAGGCATTCGCCCATTCCTTGGCGAACGTTGAAGCCCGGCTCCCTATCTCGTTCCAGCTCAGCCGCACGCACTACCCCCGGTTGGCTGACCATGCCGGGAGAGCCCCCCAAAATCCACCCCGCCCCCGGTTGACGCGCGCTTGCCCCTCCCGCTATATGCCCGGCTCCGCGCCCGGGCCAACGTCCGGGCGATAAGCATTTTGTGGGTGCGCCGAAGCGGGGCCAGGGGGCTCCGGGCAAGGCCTACCCAGGTAGGTTTACGATGTTCGCGGTTATCAAGACGGGCGGCAAGCAATACCGGGTCGCCAAGGGCGACGTGGTCGTGGTCGAGAAGCTCGAAGGCGCGCCGGGCGCGAAGGTCACCTTCGACACGCTCATGTCGAGCGACGGCAAGGCCGTGAAGCTCGGCAAGGACGCCGCCAAGGTCAGCGGCGAACTGGTCGAGACCGCCAAGGGCGACAAGGTGCTGGTGTTCAAGAAGCGCCGCCGCAATACGTATCGCCGCAAGCGTGGGCATCGCCAGATCGAAAGCCACGTTAAGATCACGGCTATCGGGTAAGAGGACGTCATGGCTCACAAGAAAGCAGGCGGCAGCTCTCGCAACGGGCGCGATAGCCCGGGCCAGCGCCTCGGCGTGAAGCGCTTCGGCGGCCAGGCCGTCAGCGGCGGGGAAATCCTCGTGCGCCAACGCGGCACCAAGTTCCATCCCGGACGCAATGTCGGCCTTGGCCGCGACCATACCCTCTTTGCGCTTTGTCACGGCCAGGTTGCGTTCGCGACCAAGCGCGACGGGCGAACCTACGTATCGATTAATCCGATGCAGGTAGCGGCCGAGTAGGCGAGACGGAAGAAACCTTCCCGGATCGCCTGATGAAAGGGCGATCCGGTTCCCGAAATAGCGTGGGGCGCCCGGATCAAGGCGCCCCACTTTTTTTGCCCCACGCGAAACGGAGCCATGAGGAGGCTCGAATGCGTGATGTGATCAGAATAGAAGCCGAGAGATTGAAGCTGCGCCCGCTCGCCATGAGCGATGCGCCGACGATCGCGCATTATTGCTCGGACCCCGGCGTCGGACGCAATCTCTCGATGACCCCGATCCCGTACTTCGATGTGACCGCCGAAGGCTGGATCCTGATCATGCGCGCGCGAGCCGGCTTGAAGAAGGAGTTCGTGTTCGGCGTTGAGCTTCCTGGAAAGGGATTGATCGGCGCCATCGGCGCGCACCAGCGCGGCGGCGAAGGCTTCGAGGTCGGCTATTGGTTCGGGCGTCCATACTGGGGCTTGGGCTACGCCACCGAAGCGCTGACCGCGTTTCTGGCTGAAGCGCGCGCGTTGGGCGATCTCCACGCCGGGCACTTCGTTGATAACCCCGCGTCCGGGCGCGTGCTGGCCAAGGGCGGCTTCGCCTACACCGGCGAGGTGGCGCAGCTGTTCTCGATGGCGCGCGGCGAGAAGGTCGCCTGCAAGCGTATGCGCTTCGTGGGCGCTGACGCCGCGCGTTGTGCGGAGCGGGCGGCGTGTGCGTGAGGCGGAGCTAAATCCCCGCCGCCGCGCGCGCCTGCGCGATCAGCGCCTCGAAGTCGACCAGTTCGAGTTGTACGATGCAGAACAGAACATAGCCGACCACGAACAGCCACGGCATGGCGCGCTCCAGCGTGAACCACTTCATCGCCGCGCGCTTGCCCTTCAAGGCGTCGTACTCCTCGCGGATCGGGTGATAGGAGAGGCTGTCTTCGAGCGCGTAGAGGCTCTTGTACTTTGCATCGAGGAGGAGCGTGTAATAGCGGTTGGAAGTCCGCCAGATGATGCATGTGAGCACCAGCGCGAACGCGGTCATGACGAAGAGCGCCGGGTTGAGCGCCTCGCCGTCGCTGCGGGCGAGGAAACCCAGCGCGCCGACGCCGCCAAGATTGAGCGTCATGAAGGTGTTGGTGAGTTCGCGCCGGGCCCGCTTGGCCTCGCGCACTTCCTCGACCAGAAGCTTGTAAAGATCGAACGCCTGCTCGTTCATGCCGTCCCCCTAAAGTCTCACTTTAGCGCAGCCTCCGCGCCTTGGAAAAGACGCCGAATGCTCGTAGGACACTACAATCAGGAGCCAAAATCATGGGATTGCGCGTAGCCGTCGTCGGCGCCACCGGCAATGTGGGCCGCGAGATGATGGCCATACTCGAGGAGCGGCTATTTCCCGCCGATGAGGTGTTCGCGCTGGCGTCGCGGCGCTCGGTGGGCGTCGAGGTTTCGTACGGCGACCGCACGCTGAAGTGCAAGGACCTCGAGAACTTCGATTTCTCCGGCATCGACCTCGTGCTGATGAGCGCGGGCGGGGCGGTGTCCAAGGCATGGTCGCCGAAGATCGGCGCGACGGGCGCCGTGGTGATCGACAATTCGAGCGCC
>CAYRHK010000280.1:0-3348 GCA_964423825.1 uncultured Terricaulis sp.
TGTCCGATGTTCTCGGGCCGGCTCATTCGCGGCGTGAAGAACGGGCCGTCGCCAGCTTGGCTGCAGGAACGCCTGCGCGCGGTCGGCTTGCGCCCGCGCAGCATACTCGTGGACGTGACGAACTACATTTCGCTCGATCGCGCGCGGCCGTTGCACGTCTACGATGCGGCGAAACTGAAAGGCACGGTGCGCGCCCGCATGGGTCGCGACGGCGAAAGCTTCAAGGCGCTCGACGGCAATGTGTACAGCGTGACGGGCGAGATGTGCGTCATCGCTGACGACGAGAAGGTGCTTGGCCTCGGCGGCATCATCGGCGGTGAAGAAACGGGCTCTTCGGAGGCGACCACCGACGTGTTCGTGGAGTGCGCGTATTTCGATCCGACGCGCACGCATGCGACGGGCCGCACGACCGGAATTGCCTCCGACGCACAATACCGCTTTGCGCGCGGCGTCGACACGGGCTTCGTCGTGCCAGGCCTCGAACTGGCGACGCGCATGATTCTCGATCTCTGCGGCGGCGAGGCGTCAGAGATCGTCGTCGCCGGCGAAGCGCCGCCCCCGCCGGCCGCGATCACCTTCGATCCCGATCGCGTGCGCCAACTCGCGGGCATCGACGTGAAACCGACGCGTGTGCGCGCGGTACTAAAATCTCTGGGCTTCGAGACCAGCGCGGAAGGCGAGGGCTCGAAGCGGCTTGTTGTGCAACCGCCGACTTGGCGGCGTGATGTCGAGGGGAGCGCCGATCTCGTGGAAGAGATCGCGCGCATAGAGGGCTTCGACAAATTGCCGGAAGTGGCGCCGCCGCGTGCTTCGGGGTTCCGGGCGCCGCCCGCGAGCGTCGGCGAAAGCCGCGTGCGTTTGGGCAGACGCGCCGCCGCCGCGCTTGGTTACAACGAAGCGGTGACCTGGAGCTTCTGCGCGCGCGCGCAGGCAATTGCGTTCGGAGGTGGCGGCGAGCGCATGCTGCTCGCCAACCCGATCGCGTCCGATCTCGATTGCATGCGGCCTTCGGCGCTGCCGAACTTGTTGATCGCGGCGCAGAAGAACGCCGACCGGGGCTTTGACGATGCGCGTCTGTTCGAAGCGGGACCGATCTATCTCGATGACAGTGATGCTGGCCAACAGAGGGCGATCGCGGCGATCTGGCAAGCGCGGCCGCCACGGCACTGGCGCGCGATTGTGCTGCCGGATATTTTCGATATGAAGCGCGACGCGCTGTCTGTGCTCGATGCGATCGGCGCGCCGGTGGCGTCGTTACAGACAAGCGATGATGTTGCCGCGCATTGGCGCCCGGGCCGCGCGGGCTCGCTACGGCTGGGGAACAAGACTATGGCGGTGTTCGGCGAAATCCATCCGCGCGCGCTGAAGGCGCTCGGCGTGGAGGCGCCGGCGCTGGCGTTCGAGATCTTCGTCGATGCGTTGCCGAGCCCGCGTGCGAAAGGGCGCGCGAAAGCGCCGCTTGAGAAGCTCGATCTGATGCCGCTGTCGCGCGATTTCGCGTTCGTGGTGGATGACAAAGTCGCCGCCGCCGATCTGGTGCGCGCAGCGTTTGGGGCCGACAAGACGTTGATCACGGATGTGGCGCTGTTCGACGTCTATCGCGGCGAGCGCGTGGCCTCGGGCAAGAAGTCGCTCGCCATCGAAGTGACGCTGCAGCCGCGCGAGAAAACGCTAACCGATTCCGACATCGAAGCGGTGAGCGCGAAAGTCGTGAACGCGGTGATGAAGGCGACGGGCGGGGTGCTGCGGGGGTAGCTATTTCAGATTGAGCGCAACCGGGCCAGATACCGCGTCGGTTACGCCAAGTCCGTCGCCCAAGTCCTCTAAGGTGTCTCTGAAGGTGTCGAGCGTGGCAATCATGTACGGGCGTGCGTTAGCGAGCGCCTCCACATCGGTCCACTCGGCGATGATGCAATAAGCGCGGTCGCCAGTCTTGATGATGTTGGCGTGCAGCAGTCCGGGCCAGTCGCGAGCGGCCTGGCTGTGCGCATCGAGGAAAGCCTGTTCGCGCCCCGGTTTCACGCGAAATCGTACGGCGTTGAATGCGGGCATCCGAGCCTCCATGGAACGCTATTAGGGCAGGGTGCGCTTGCAAGACCGCAGACGCAAGCAACAAAAAAGCCGCGGAGGGGGAGCATCCTCCGCGGCTTTCTTGGGTGCGCCCGATGGGGGATCGGGCTTCGGGGGTTTGGTTACGCCACGATCTGCGCGGCTTGGTTCATCAGCGCGTAGGCCAACGGAACGAACGCTGCGCAGGCGGCGAAGAGGCTGTACAACTTGGTCATCGGTCTGGCTTTCGAATTAGGTTGAGACTTGGGGTGGGCCGATCAGGCGACGATCTGCGAGGCTTGGTTCATCAGCGCGTAGGCTACGGGCACGAACACTGTGCAGGCGGCGATCAGGGCGAAAAACTTGGTCATTGGTCGGGCTCCTCAGGTCGAAGCGGTTTGCTTCGATGAGCTAACCTAACCGGCCGCTTACCCTGTCGCTGTGACCTGGGGCACAGGCTAGCGTCGGGTCCGGAAGCGGCCAGCCAAGACGCGGCGCGCGTGGTTTCTTCGGCGCAGAAGGAGCACACGATGAGCTTGCGCGTTCGCGGCATTCCCACCGCACATCACGAGCATTTCCGCGCCGGCGGCGCTGACGCCAATGGCCAGGCGCCGGTCGCGATCAAGGCCGAGGGCGGCGCCAATCCGTGCCGGCATTGCCTGGGGCTGATCGCCGACGGCGATCCAAAATTGGTGTTGTCGTATCGGCCGTTCGACGCGGCGCAGCCCTACGCCGAGACCGGCCCGATCTTCCTGCATCAGAGCGCATGCGCGCGCTATGACAGCGCCGAGCCGCCGCGTTGGTTTGCGTTCCTCGATCCGGCCGCCATTCGCGGCTACGGCGCCGACGATTGGATTCGCTACGATACTGGACGCGTCGTGCGCGGAAGTGAGCTTACACAAGCTGCGTCAGCGATCCTCGAAGACGCTAGCATCGCCTACGTGCACATTCGCTCGAAGTTCGGCTGCTTCCAGTGCCGCGTGGATCGAACCTGATCTCACGCGCTCTCGCGCGCCTTTGCCGCGCGCTTGCGCTCGTTCGGATCGAGATATTGTTTGCGGATGCGGATCGCGGCGGGCGTGACCTCCACCAGCTCATCGTCCTCGATCCAGGCCATCGCCTGTTCGAGGGTCATGCGCCGCGGCGGCGTCAAACGGATCGACTCGTCCTTGCCTGAGGCGCGCACGTTGGTGAGCTTCTTGCCTTTAAGCGGATTCACATCGAGGTCTTCGCCGCGCGAGTTCTCGCCGATGATCATGCCTTCATAGACGTCCTCGCCGTCGGCGATGAACATCTGGC
>CAYRHK010000281.1:0-3337 GCA_964423825.1 uncultured Terricaulis sp.
GTCATCTACTTCCTGATGATAGCGACGGGTTTCCTGGGCTACACCTTGCCTTGGGGCCAAATGAGCTTCTGGGCCGCCACGGTCATCACCAACCTCATTGGCGCGCTGCCGCTGGTCGGCGAAGGCATCAAGAACTGGCTGATGGGCGGTTTCGCGATCGATCAGCCAACGCTCAACCGCTTCTTCTCGCTGCACTACCTGCTGCCGTTCGTTATCGCGGGCGTCGTGGCGCTGCACGTCTGGGCATTGCACGAAACCGGTCAGAACAATCCCGCGGGCGTGGAAGTGAAGTCGAAGGCCGACACAGTGCCGTTCACGCCGCACGCAACCATGAAGGACCTGTTCGTTGTCGCGCTGTTTCTGATCCTGTTTGCGTTCTTCGTATTCTTCCTGCCGGACGCGCTGGGGCATGCCGACAATTACATCCCGGCCAACCCGCTGCAGACGCCCCCGGAAATCGTGCCGGAATGGTATCTGTTGCCGTTCTACGCGATCCTGCGCGCGTTCGACTTCAACATCGGCCCGATCGACTCCAAGCTCGCGGGCGTGCTGGCGATGTTCGCCTCCATCGGCGTGCTTTTCATTTTGCCATGGCTCGACACCTCGCAGGTGAAGTCGATGCGCTACCGCCCGGCAGCACAGTTCTTCTTCCTGATTTTCGTGGTGGTGTGCCTCATCCTTGGCTGGTGCGGCGGCCAGAACCCCGGCCGCGTGCTGGCGCAAACGGGGCCATTCACGGCGACGATGAACTGGGTCGAGGGCGGCGAGGTCCGCGAGACGGCAATCCGCGCTTCCAGCGAAGACCAGTGGGATGAAGCTGCCGAGGCGGCAACCGGCGAACTTACTGGCGCAGGCGCAAGCCTGACCTGGGTGCGCCGTTCCGCTGCGACACAAGGCACCGCAACGGGCGTCATCGGCGGCACGGCGCGCAGCCAAGAGCTTTCCACAAACACGCCCGAAGCCCTCGATGCGCAGATCGACGCTGTGAAGGCGCAGGTCGGACAGGCTGCGCCGTTCTTCACGGTCACCCGCAACGCGCCGTTCACGTTCACTGTGACTCGGCTCTCACAGGTGGCGACATTCTATTACTTCTTCTTCTTTCTGATTCTGTTGCCGGCCTTGGGCCTCTTTGAGCGCCCCAAGCGCGTGCCGGACTCGATCTCGAAGCCAGCGACCGAAGGGGCTGCATGATGCTGCGTGCTTTGACCATTGCCGCCGCAGTGGCGGTAGCTTCGCTGGGCATCGCGTCCGCAGCCGGTGACGCGGAGCACCCGCATGATCACCCATTCAGCTTCGACGGGTTTCTGGGCAACTACGACATGGAGGCCGTGCAACGCGGTTATCAAGTCTACGCCCAGGTCTGCTCCAACTGCCACGCGATGGAGCACCTCTCCTATCGCCATCTCGGCGAACGCGGCGGGCCGTTCGCGGCCTATATGGAGCGCGATCACGAGACTGGCGAAATGCGTCCGCGCGAAGTCCCGGGACCGCCAGAGCATGGCGGACGTTTCATCGATGTGACCGAGAACCCTTGGGTGCGTGCGATCGCCTCGGGAGTAACGATCAGCGATATCGACCCCAACAGCGGGCAAGTGGTTGACCGCCCAGGCCGCATTTCAGACCGCTTCCGCAGACCGTTTGCGAACGAGATCGCGGCGCGTGCCTCCAACGGCGGCGCCTACCCGCCTGATCTCTCGGTGATCGTGTCAGCCCGCCATGGCGGCGCCGACTACATCTACGCCCTGCTGACCGGCTACACCGGCGAAGAGCGCGGCGTGCTGCACGAAAACCCGTACTTCGCAGGCCACTACATCGCGATGGCGCCGCCGCTTTCGGATGGCCTAGTGCCCTACGCTGACCCGGAGACGCCGCGAACGGTCGATCAGTATGCCGCTGACGTGGTGTCCTTCCTTCAATGGGCTTCCGACCCCCACATGGAAGAGCGCAAGCGCACGGGCCTCGTGGCTATGGTGTTCCTGATCATCCTCGCGGGGCTTTTGTATCTTTCCTACAAGCAGGTTTGGCGCGGCGAGAGCCACTAGGCGCATCCACAGCAGCGGGCTTCCGCATCCTCCTTGGCAACGGAGGAAGCAATGGCGGTTGGCAAAGGCCGTGACAGAGGCGCGGCCCTCATCGCAGCGCTATGCTACGCGACATTGTGGAGCGGCTCGACCGCCTACCTGTTTGCACAAGGCAACGAGGATTGGTTCACGGCGGCGCTTGTCCTCGCCGTGTTCGGCATGGCCCTGTCGAGCCTGGCTTGGCTGCTAACCCGTGGCGCTGAGGCGCCTCCCATTGAAGTAAAGCGCCCCGCACTCGAGAGCGCGGTCCTTGGCGGCTACCTGGTTTTTTATGCCATCGGGTTTCTGGGCGTTGGCATGACCGCCGTGCGCGGGTTTTTCCCCGAGGGTCTAGCCGAAGAAGTTCTGGTGATGGGCGCAAAGCTGCTCGCCCACGTCGCCCTACCGGCTCTGCTACTCGTGTTGCTTGGCGCCAAGCTCTCGCCTCTTCTCCAAACCGGCCTAAACGGGCGCACATTTTGGCGCACGCTCATCGTGCTCGGCTTGATCATCCTGGCGCTCTTGAGCGTCATCAGCCCAAGCCTCCGCGATATCGCCGCGCTAGAGCCCAGCCCCGCCCTGCTCGCTTGGGTAGCGCCCGCTAGCTTCATGTGGGTCGCGATCGAAGCTGGACTCAACGAGGAATTCTTGTTTCGCGCGGTGCTGCAAACCAGACTCACAGCTTGGTTGCGCTCACCCTGGGCGGGCGTGGCGCTCACCTCGATCCTGTTCGGCCTCGCCCACATGCCGGGCCTCTTTCTGCGCGGCGGACCGAGCGATGATGGCTGGTCGACCAACCCGCTCGAAGTTGCCGCCTACACGATCGCGGTGTTGTCGCCGATGGGATTGCTGTTCGGCCTGATTTACGCGCGAACGAAGTCGCTGTTGCTGGTGGTGCTGTTGCACGGGCTCGTCGATGTGCTGCCGAACATGAGCGAATTCATCCGCATCTGGGCGAGGTAATCGCCTTCGCTTAGGCCGCGTTCATCGTCAAAAGATCGTACGCAGCGACGGTCTCGCCGTCACGATTGGTGACGACGACATCCCAGCGCACCTCTCCCTGGTCGGGCTTGCGCAGCGTCTTCTCTTTCACGGTGAGCGCCACCTGGATGGCGTCGCCGGGCTTGACCGGCTTCACGAAGCGAAGAGTGTCCAAGCCATAGTTAGCGAGCACCGGGCCCGGCGCTGGATCGACGAACAGGCCGGCCGCGAATGACAAAATGAGATAGCCGTGCGCGACGCGACCCCCGAACAGCGGATTGGCCTTCGCGGCTTCC
>CAYRHK010000282.1:0-3305 GCA_964423825.1 uncultured Terricaulis sp.
GCAAATGTAGGCGCCGGCGCCGTGATGCATGTAAAGATCGAAATCCCAGCCATGGACGTTGTTCTTGCCGATCAGCTTGGCTTCGTACGCCTCGCGGATGGCGCGCTCCATGGCTTCGCGCTCGGCCACGTACTCGCCGCGAATGTAGATGTAGCAGGCGTGCGTCTGCATCGCGAACGACGCCACCAGGCAGCCCTCGATCAGCAGATGCGGATCGTTGCGCATGATCTCGCGGTCCTTGCAGGTGCCCGGCTCGGACTCATCGGCGTTGACCACCAGATAGTGCGGGCGATCCTTCACCTCCTTGGGCATGAACGACCATTTCAAGCCGGTCGGGAACCCGGCCCCGCCGCGCCCGCGCAAACCGGAATCCTTGATCTGCTGAATGATCCAGTCGCGTCCCGCCGACAACATGTCGCGCGTGCCGTTCCAGGCGCCGCGCTTCGTCGCGCTTTCAAGATCGGGCCCGTGACGGCCGTAAAGATTGAGAAAGATGCGGTCTTTGTCAGCGAGCATTGGGTGTGTCCGTCCCGGAAATGCGGGCGAGGTGATAGCGGGTGCGTTGGACGATTCCAAAGCCCATCAGGACGATGCCCGCAAGGCAGAGAATGAGCGCGGCCCACCTGATCCAGGCGGGCCAGGGCTCCATCAAGAAGCGCGTGGCGCCAATGGCCGCGCCAATGAGCGCCAGCGCAATGCCGCTCCAGCGCGTGCGCCGCGCCACTGCGTTCAGTTCGCGGCGATAAGTCTTGCGGCCATCCGGCGTCGAGAGATCAGGCACGCCGCTCATCGCCCGCGCCCCCATTGCATGAAGAGCCGGAGCGCAAACCACACGGCGCCGATCGCGGGCGCGGCCACATAGCCGCTCGTCAGCGCGCGGCCCTGATAGGCCATGTACATGGCGACCCCGGCGCAGAGCGCGGCGAGCACGCCATAGAGCAGCATGGCGCCGGTCTGGCTCGCGCCGCGAAACGGCGCGGGGTCGAACGGCAACCGACCTTTCACGCGCGGCAGCTGGGAGGGACGCTCTTCGCTCACGCCGTCTCCGGCAATCCGGGCAGTTTGAGCGGACGCGCGAGCGAGCCGTCGAACAGCGTGGGGTCCTTCAGCACGTCGTTGCCGCCATCGGGCTCAGACATCTGCCGCTCGATCGCCGAACCCGGCGTAACGCTCTCGCCGCGCGCGAGCTTATCCATCAGCGCTTCGAGCGCATCGGGGGTGAGGTCTTCATGGTAGTAGTCGTCGATGGCGACGACTGGCGCATTCACGCAGGCGCCGACACACTCGACTTCTTCCCAAGAGAACTTGCCATCGGCGCTGACGCTGTGTTTGGCGCCAATGCGACGCTCGCACACTTCCTTCAGCGCTTCGGCGCCCCGCAGCATGCATGGCGTGGTGCCGCACAGCTGCAAGTGGTGGCGGCCGACCGGCGCCAGATGAAACATGGTGTAGAAGGTCGCGACTTCGAGCACGCGGATCTTCGGCATTCCCAGGAGCTCGGCGATGGCGCCGATCGCGGGCTCACTGACCCAGCCTTCCTGCTTCTGCACCAGCCACATCACCGGGATCACCGCAGATTGCTTGCGGTCGGGGGGATACTTCGCGATCCACCAGCGCGCCTGCTCCATGGTCGTGGGCGAGAAGGCGAAGCTATCGGGCTGTTCGGCGGCGAGGCGGCGGACGCTCATGGCTCTCTCACAAAATCCACGCGGGCGATCAGCCCGTCTCTCACGGTGTAGATGGCGGCGGCTTGGAAGCGGTTACCCGACGCGCGCGTTATGTCCTCATGATCAATAACGACATCGCGAACCGCGATGCGATTGACGAGGCGCGCCTGGTTCTCGGGGAAGTCAGCGAACAATTTTGCGTAGCGCGCGCGCACGGCCTCCAGACCAGAGGCGGTCACCGCGCCATTCAAATCCGCGATTGTGCAATCCGCGGCAAAGCACGCGCAGAAGCCGTCCAGGTCCCGAGCATTGTAGGTATCGAGTTGGCGCTGGACGATCTCGGCGGGCGTCATGCGCGCGCCCTCCCCTCGATCTCATCGAGTTTGGCGAGCGCCTTGTCGGCTTCGTCGCGCGCTTTCAAGAGCCCCGCGCGGCGATAGGCGCGCAGATATCGCGACAGCAGGGGAGCTTTCAGCAGCACGCCGCGACGCACCGCGATCAGCAGCAGGATCGCCGGAACAAAAGAGAGCGTCGAGAGGCCCGGGGTCGAACGCGGATCGAGCACGTCCATGTATTGCATGCGCAGCGGCACCATGACGAAGCCGATCAGCAGGCCCATGGTGAGACCCTGTATGGCGGCGCCAATGCGCACGCGTGCTGGGTGATGCTCGACGTGCTCGGGTTTGAACGCAAAGAAGGCATGCGCCACGAACGCAAGCATGATCACGAGCGCCAAACCGCCCTCGATCCATAGCATCAGCGGCGCGTGATCGGGGTTCACCGATCGATCTCCCCGAAGACGATGTCGAGCGAGCCTAGCACAGCGGAAACATCCGCCAGCATGTGGCCTTTGCAGAGATAATCCATCGCCGCCAGATGCGGAAAGCCGGGCGCGCGTATCTTCAGCCGGTACGGCTTGTTCGTCCCATCAGCGACCAGATAGACGCCGAATTCGCCCTTGGGCGCTTCCACGCACGCGTAGGCTTCGCCCGCCGGCACGTGATAGCCCTCGGTGTAAAGCTTAAAGTGATGGATCAGCGCCTCCATCGAACTCTTCATCTCGGCGCGACGCGGCGGCGCGACCTTCGAGTGCTCCGGCATCACCGGGCCGGGCGTAGTGCGCAACAGCTTCACGCATTGTTGCATGATCTTGGTGGATTCACGCATTTCCTCGATGCGGCAGAGATAGCGGTCGTAGCAATCGCCGTTCTTGCCGATCGGCACTTTGAATTGCAGTTCGTTGTAGATTTCGTAGGGTTGGCTGCGGCGCAAATCCCAGGCCATGCCGGAGCCGCGCACCATCACGCCCGAGAAACCCCATTTGAGCGCGTCTTCAGCCGTCACCACGCCGATATCGACATTGCGCTGCTTGAAGATGCGGTTGTTGGTGAGCAGGCCTTCGATGTCATCAATGACGCGCGGGAATTGCGCGCACCAGGCGTCGATGTCGTCGATCAGTTGCGGCGTCAGATTCTGGTGCACGCCGCCGGCGCGGAAATACGCCGCGTGCATGCGCGAGCCGCACGCGCGCTCATAAAACACCATGAGCTTTTCGCGCTCCTCGAAGCCCCAGAGCGGCGGCGTCAACGCGCCGACGTCCATCGCTTGCGTGGTGACGTTGAGCAGATGGTTCAGGAT
>CAYRHK010000283.1:0-3271 GCA_964423825.1 uncultured Terricaulis sp.
TATGGTGCATCAGACAAGTTCCGCCAGGACGCGGAAGGCTATTGGTACTACGAAGGCCGAGGCGATGATCTCATCAAGGCAGGCGGCATCTATGTAAGCCCGCTTGAGGTCGAGAATTGTCTGATGCAACATAGCGCGGTTCGCGAGTGCTGCGTCATCGGCAGACGCGACGAAGCTGGCCTGGAGAAGCCGTACGCGATCGTGGTGCGCAGCGAACCTGTCACGGAAGAGGAACTGATCGCCTTCGCTAAGCAGCGGTTGGCGCGCTACAAAGCCCCCCATGCGATTGCATTTCGCGAGAGGCCGCTGCCGCGCAACGATCGCGACAAGATCGATCGCAAGGCGTTGCGCGCGGAGTACGCATGAATTTGGGCGACATCCCTTGGACCAAGGTGCGCGACACGCTCGCGAGCGGCGCGCCCTGCGTGGCGCTGTTGCCGTGCGGCGCTGTTGAAGCGCACGGGCCGCATCTGCCGCTCAACACCGACGTTATCATTAGCGAAGCTTTTGCGCGCGACGCTGCGGCTCAACTCAACGCTCAGGGAATATGCGCGTTCATCTTACCGAGCCTCGCCTACGCGCCCGCGGAATACGCCGCCGCCTACCCTGGCACCATTGGAATCAGCGCCGACACCGCGAAGGCAGCTATCCTCGATATCGCTGCGGCGCTTAATGCCCAGGGCTTCGCCTGTCTCGCCATCGCCAACTCGCATTTCGATCCGGCGAACGTCGCGATGCTACGCGAGGCAGCGGCTGCAGCGCAGGCGTTAGGTATCAAGATTGCGTTTCCTGACTTCACGCGTCGCGCGCTCGCGCAAACGCTGACGTCCGAGTTCGTCTCAGGCGCCTGCCACGCTGGCCAATTCGAAACCAGCATCGTTTTAGCGGAACGACCCGACCTGGTCGACGATGACGCGCGCGAGCGTTTGGCCGAGAACGCAACGAGCCTAGTGGAAGCCATGGCGCGGGGCGCGAAAACCTTTGCCGAGGCTGGCGGCCCAGACGCCTATTTCGGGGCGCCGCGCGAAGCGACCGCGAAAGAAGGCCGCGCCAGCATTGCCACCATGGCCGCCGCGCTGGCTTACGCGGTGAAGGCGGCGGTTGCGTAGGCGCCGTGTGGAAGCGCCTGGCGCGCTTAGATCTTCATGGCGCCTAGTCGCAGCGAATTGGCGATCACTGAGACGGACGACAGCGCCATCGCTGCGGCCGCTATCATCGGCGATAGAAGCTCACCGGTGAGCGGGTAGAGCACGCCGGCGGCGATCGGAATGCCGGCAGCGTTGTAGGCGAAGGCAAAGAACAAGTTCTGGCGGATATTGCCCATCGTCGCCTTTGAGATGGCGCGCGCCCGCACAATGCCGACGAGATCACCCCCCAGGAGCGTGACACCCGCGCTCTCCATCGCGACATCCGCGCCTGTGGCCATGGCGACGCCTACATCGGCGGCGGCGAGCGCTGGCGCATCGTTTACGCCGTCGCCGGCCATAGCGACGACACGGCCTTGGCTCTTGAGCCGGGACACGATCTTGGCCTTGTCTTGCGGCAGCACTTCGGCTTCGACCTGATCAAGGCCAAGCGCGCGGGCCACCGCCTGCGCCGTGGTGCGATTATCGCCGGTCAGCATGACGAGCGTGATGCCCTGGGCGCGGAGCGCGGCGAGCGCAGCTGGCGTCGTCGCCTTCAGGGAATCAGCGATAGCGAATACGCCGCGCGCGACGCCTTCGATTGCAACATAGATCGCAGTGGCGCCATTCGCGCGCATGGCTTCAGCGTGCTGCTTAAGTACGCTTGTATCAATGCCAAGTTCGGCGAGATAGCGTTCCGCACCGAGCGCCACATGCTTGCCGTCCACGACGCCGACAACACCTTTTCCTGTCGGCGAGTCGAACTCGGACGGCTCGACGAGGGCGATATTGCGAACAAGCGCGGCGCTGACGATGGCCCGCGCCAAGGGATGTTCGCTGCGGTTCTCAATACTCGCCGCCAGGCGCAGGACTTCGCCCTCGTCGGCGTCGTGGGTCCTCACCGCGACGACGGCCGGCCGGCCCTCGGTCAGCGTGCCGGTCTTATCAAGCACGAGAGTATCGACCTTCTCGAATTGCTCGAGCGCTTCGGCGCTCTTAATCAAAACGCCCGCCCGCGCACCGCGTCCAACCCCAACCATGATGGACATCGGCGTCGCGAGCCCCAACGCACACGGACACGCGATGATGAGCACAGAAACCGCAACGATCACGCCGTAAGAAAGGCGCGGCTCGGGCCCCGCTAACGACCAAACGACAAGAGCCAATATGGCGACGCCAATCACGGCGGGAACGAACCAGCCGGACACCTGATCAGCCATGCGCTGGATCGGAGCGCGCGAACGCTGCGCATCGGCGACCATCTGCACGATCTGCGACAGCGTCGTGTCGCTCCCCACGCGCTGCGCTTCAATGACCACCGCGCCGGTTTGATTGAGCGTGCCGGCGACAACCGTATCGCCGACGCCGCGCATGACCGGCATCGACTCCCCAGTGATCATGGATTCGTCGAAGGTTGAACGCCCGTCGACGACCAAGCCATCCACCGGGATCTTTTCACCAGGACGCACGCGTAGACGATCGCCCACTTGGACAGCGTCGAGCGCCACCTCCTCCTCGCCCGCTTCGTCAATGCGCCGCGCCGTCTTAGGTGCGAGGTCGAGTAAGGCGCGGATGGCGCCGCTGGTGCGCTCGCGCGCCTGGAGCTCGAGCACTTGGCCGAGCAACACCAACACGGTGATGACCGCGGCCGCCTCGAAATAGACCGCGACGAGACCATGCGCGTCGTGAAATTGCGCCGGAAACAACGCCGGGGCCAGCAACGCAACGACACTGTAGATCCATGCAACGCCGGTTCCGAGTGCGATCAGGGTGAACATGTTGAGACGGCGGGTCAGAAGCGATCGATAGCCGCGCTCGAAGAATGGCCATCCGCCCCACAACACAACCGGCGTCGCCAGTAGGAATTGCAGCCAAGGATTAAGCATCGGGGGAACGATGCGATCGACGCCGAAGAGATGGCGTCCCATTTCCAGGACAAGAACCGGCGTGGCGATTGCGGCGCCGAAAAGAAAGCGTCGCCGCATATCGATGAGTTCGGGATTTTGCCGGCTCTCGATGCTCGGAGTCATTGGCTCCAGCGCCATACCGCAGATAGGACACGAGCCGGGGCCGTCACGCACGATCTCGGGGTGCATCGGGCAGGTCCATTTCACGCCCGCCGCCGCGAGTGCGCCGGCGGGCGCCGC
>CAYRHK010000284.1:0-3264 GCA_964423825.1 uncultured Terricaulis sp.
CGCGTTCAAACGCGCCGGCGCGGATGGGATCGTGACGTACTTCGCGCCGAAGGCGGCGGAGATGTTGGGGTGAGGAGTGTCCCTTCTCCCCTTGAGGGGAGAAGGTGGCCGAGCGAAGCGAGGTCGGATGAGGGGCTAGTCACCGATCGCAGCAACTATCATTGCCTCGACTTCCCCGAACACCAGATAGACATCCTCGTTCTTGATTCGCATCACACGCCAGCCAGAGGTGACGAGGTACTCTTCCTTCATTTTATCCCACGCCTGCTGGTCCGGTGTTTCATGCGAAGGGCCGTCGACCTCGATCGCCAAGTGAATCGCCGGGCAAGCAAAGTCGACGACCCAAGGCCCGATCGCGTGCTGTCGACGGAACTTGCGCCGTATCAGGCGCCGATCCCGCAATAAAGACCACAGCTTCTCTTCCGCACGCGAGGGGTTCTTGCGCATCTCGCGCGCACGCCTCGTTGTGTCCGGATCGCGCTTCATCCTATCGCCGTTTTGTATCCCCTCACCCGGCTGCTTCGCAGCCACCCTCTCCCCGCATGGGGAGAGGGGACGCTAGCTGCCAAGCTCACCCCTTAAACGCCCCCAACACAGCCGCCAGCCGCGCGCCCATCTGTTCGCCCAGCGCCTGCAAGCCGTTTGCCGGGCGCACCATCACTTCGAAATCGACGATTTTGCCGTCCGTGTCGAAGGCGATGATGTCGACGCCCTTTAGGCGTTTGTCGCCGACGCGGGCGCTGAACTCCAACACCACGTTGCGCCCGTCGTCCGATGCGAACTGGCGATGGTATGCGAAGTCCTCGAACACGGTCATCACCGTTTGCAGGATGAGCGTCACCGCTTGCGCGGACTGATACGGCTTGAACGCCATCGGCGAGCGGAACGTCGCATCGGCATGCACGATCTCCGGCAGCGCCGACAAATCCCGCCGCGCCACCATGTCGTGCCATTTCGCCAGCGAGGCCGCGACTTTGGCGTCCAGCATCGCGAGCGTCATGCCGCGCCCTCAAGCGCCACGCCTTCCAGCGTAATGCGGTGCATTTCGCGGCGATGACCGTGATAGTCGTTCTTCGCGTAGTGCCAGGTGGAGCGATTATCCCAAAACGCGATCGAGCCGGGGCGCCATTCGAACTCGTACACGAACTCAGGTTGGGTGCAGTGGACGAACATCTCGGCGATGAATGCCTGCGAAGCCGCTTGCGTCCAGCCTATGATCTGGGTGGTGTAGGCGATGTTGACGAACAGCGCCTTCTTTCCGCTCAGCGGATGCGTGATCACCACCGGATGCACGCTATCCTCTAACGCCTCAGCCGCGTCCTCATTGCCGATGCGGTCGCCACGCTCGCGGTTGTAGAAAGCGTCCTTGCCAAAGATGCGCTTGGCGGAATGGATCGCTCTGAGCGGCGCGAGCTGTTCCTTCAGCGCCGGCGAGAGCGCGTCGTAGGCTTTGTACATCGAGGCGAAGAGCGTGTTGCCGCCGTGCGGAGGCAGATCACGCGCGACCAGGATCGAGCCCATGGCGGGCGCGTGATCGTAGGATTGGTCGGTGTGCCAGGCGCCGCCGATGTTTTCGGTCTGGTCGGCTTCCTTGCGCAGCACCGCGATTTCCGGGTGCTCAGGGTGCGCGCCCAGAAAGCGATTGATGTTGATCGGGGCCCAGCGGCGCGCGAAGGCGATGTGCTGGTCTTCCGTGATCTGCTGGTCGCGGAAGAAGATGACGCCATGCTCGGCGTAGGCCGCGCGCAGGGCCCCGAAGTCCTCGTTCGACAGCGTTTGGCTCAATTCCACGCCGCCGATCTCGGCGCCGCAGCCTGGCAACGGTGTGATGGTGACGCCCATGATGGACAGCCTGTTGTTCGCAATAGCGCGATCCTAGCGCAGCGGCAAAGTCGCGCCAGCGGCAGTTTTCTAACCCCCGGCCCCGCCGCCGTCATTTCTGGCGACCCCGGCGTGACTCGAACACGCAACCGTCCGCTTAGAAGGCGGATGCTCTATCCAGTTGAGCTACGGGGTCTATGCCGCTTGCTACCACGTTTGCAGCGTCCGAGGCCAACGCCTCAATGTGACCAGGGCTCACGACGGCGGAACGCGAAATTGTCGCCATACGCCTTGACCACGCGTGCAGGCTCGTTCGGTTCGACCACCTGGTGCGGCAGGCCATGCTCGCGCGCGAACGCGATGGCGGCCTCCTTCGTCTCGAATGAGAGACGCACCTGGCCGCTCGCGTCCGTGGACCCGTTCCAGCCCATCAGCGCGTCCGGACGCAGCGCCTGGTGAAGCGCAAACTCCAGACGCCACTTTCTGGTTTGCGCTTTGCCAGACTGCATCGCGTTACGCGCAGGCTTGTAGATCTTCGCTAGCATGGGGCCTCGTTAGCCGAACGCGGCCAGCCTGAAAAGATGGCGCGCCCCCCCCCCGCCCTGCCTAGTTGAGGGCGTCTTTCAGCGCCTTGCCAGGCTTGAAGCGCGCCTTACGTCCCGCCGGCACCTGCACTTCCTGCATCGTCTGCGGATTGCGCGCGGTGCGCGCGGGCGTATCCTTCACGTCGAAAACCCCAAACGCCGGCAATCGCACTTCCTCGCCCTTCTTCAGCGCGCGCGTGATCGCGTCAAACACAGCGTTGACGGCTTCCTCAGCGCGCAACTTGGAGTCGCTGAGTTGCTCTGCGACATCGGCGACCAATTCGGCTTTGTTCACAACCTACCCCCTTCAGTTTCCCCTCAGCGCGCCACGACGCACAGAATCGCGAGCCTAGCGCGCTGCTCGCAAAAGTAGACACTGGATTTGCGTTGAAAGCTGCCCGAAAGGGGCGACACAACGTCTTCAAGCTGTGCCGCCCCTCATATCAGTGCGGGCGCGCGCCCTCGCGCCCGTCGGCGGCGCCATCCTCGCCGCGCCGGGTTTCCGCCAATTCGTCCTCGGCGCTCCATTCCGCCGGCGTCAGCGGCTTGGTAAGGGCCCGCGCCAACACCTCGTCCACAGTGGAGACCGGCACGATCTCCAGCCCCGCTTTGACGTTGTCGGGAATGTCGGCGAGATCCTTCTCGTTGTCCTTGGGAATCAGCACCGTCTTGACCCCGCCGCGCAACGCCGCGAGCAACTTTTCCTTCAGTCCGCCGATCGGCAGCACGCGCCCGCGCAGCGTTATTTCGCCCGTCATGGCGATATCCTTGCGGATCGGCACCCCGGTAAGCACCGATACGATCGCAGTGGCCATGGCCACGCCGGCCGACGGGCCGTCCTTCGGCGTAGCTCCCTCGG
>CAYRHK010000285.1:0-3217 GCA_964423825.1 uncultured Terricaulis sp.
CAATCGTTGGTTAATCAACGCCAAAGCCATTTGCGCGTCGGCGCGCATGCCCGTTTCGTTTTTCATTTCCCGGCGAACGACGCCGCGCTGTAAATACGCACTTGCATTATTGCCGTCCAGCGCGATTGCCTTGCCATAGAGCGCCTCCGCCGAGGCATAATCGCCTTGCAGAATTTTTTTCTTGGCATCGAAAATCAGCTGCTGGCTGGGACTGACCGGCGCGAAGGCGGGCGCGGCATCCGGGCCTGCGCCTCGCGGCGCGCCGGCCGCCACCGGCCCCTGCCCGCTACTGCCGACCAGCTTGCCGTCTTTAACCACAAATGTCTGCTTCATGGTTTGCGCACGGGCGCCGACAGGCAACACCATGCCGGCGAGAGCGGCAGCAAGACACAGTATGTGAAATGAGCGCAACATGCTTCAACGGGCCCTTGAAAAAATAAACCAAAAAGAAAACAAGGCGATTTTAACTATTTTTACCTTATGCCGCAAGGGTAAGTGGTGGAGGAGGCAGGATTTGAACCTGCGAACGCTTACGCGGGCAGATTTACAGTCTGCTGCCATTGACCACTCGGCCACCCTTCCATCAGGTGTCAGACATCAGGTTCCAGGTGTCAGGCTTCAAGACACCTGATACCAGACCCCCGATCCCCGAAGGAGCGCTCCTATAGCCAAGCCCCCTCCCCCACTCAAGTCGCAGATGCGCACGCCGCGCCGACAATTCGAAGAAGAAACCGGCGGGCCTTCGTGGATATGGGGCGTGCATGCCTGTTTGGCGGCGCTGGCCAACCCGGCGCGGCGGATAGAACGCGTCGTCGCCACCCGCAACGCAGCGGCGCGGCTGCCATCGGAGATCGACGCCCAGCGCCTCGAACCGGACGCCATCGACGGCATGCTGCCGCCCGGCGCCGTGCATCAGGGCTTGGCAGTTCGCGCCTTTCCCTTGGAGTCAATTTCGCTCGATGCTGCGTGTGCGCCAGCCGATCGCCGGGGCGTCTTGATCCTTGACGGCGTCACCGATCCACAAAACGTGGGCGCGGCGTTTCGCTGCGCGGCGGCCTTTGGCGCTCGCGCTGTCGTCTTGCAGGATCGCAAGTCGCCGCCGCTGACGGGCGCGCTGGCTAAGGCCGCCGCCGGCGCCGTTGAAATCGTGCCGCACGTACGCGTAGTCAATCTTGCGCGCGCGGTGCAGGACTTGCGGGAGCTTGGCTATCTCACTGTCGCGCTCGATGGCGAGACGGATCAAGATCTCGCGTCCGCCTTGGCCGACCCACGCCCTGTCGCCCTCGTAGTCGGCGCGGAAGGCAAGGGCGTGCGCCCCGCAGTCATGGAGGCGTGCGAGCGTCGCGCGCGCATTCCGATCGCGTTGGCGATGGAAAGCCTCAACGTTTCGGTCGCTGCCGCTATCGCGTTGTACGAGGCGCAGCGCGCGCGCGTTTAGTGGCCGCCGCCGCCCTTGAAGATCAGCTTCTTCACCACGAAGAACAGCCCGATCACGATCATATAGCCCAGGAAGAGCACGCCCGCCTGCGTCCAGAACCCTTCGCCGGTGATGTCTGGCAAACGGATTTCGCCGCCGCCGCCCGCGAGCACAGGCGCCAGCACATCGATGGCAAGGTGCACGAGCGTTGAAACCAGCGCCAGAACCGGCCACTGGCGCCACGAGCTCAAGAAGATCGTCGCCACCAGCGCAATCAAGAGCCCCCTCGGATTGTTGATGTTGGCGAAGCCCTCGCGCAGATACGCGACTGCTTGGTCAATGAGTTCCATGACATCCCCTCCATGATCCGCCCCGGCGGGTCAGGGATTGTTAGAAGCTCGCGGCCTTCGCGTCCAGAATATGCGTATTCAATCGAGCCCCAGTTCGCGGCGCGCCTTCCTGGTCAAGCCGGCGGCGACCAGACGATGCGACTCCGTTAGGTAGGCGCATAGATCATTGCTCGAAAACTCCGCGCAAGACGCCTGGATCCAGGTCATGCCGCGTGACGCGAGGTAGGGCGCCGGGATGCAGCCGGGCATCTCCTTCAGCATTTCAAACGCGATCGGCGTCACCTTGAAGCTCACGCGTAGGACGCTGCCGTCTTGGCCGCCAATCGCGAACACCTTGCCGCCGACCTTCCAGACGTCAGCGCCGCCCCATTGCACGACATACGTTGTCGCCGGCAGCGACGCGCAGAAGTCATTGTATTGCTTCGTGGTGAACGCCGCCGCAGCGCGCCTGACCACATCAGCCCCCGCCGCCGAAGCGGACGCCCCATTCCGCAACTTGCTCGTCTTCGATCTTCTTGAAGAGCACATCCGGCGGCGTGAACTTCAGCCCGCGCGGCAGCGCGTCGAGCAAGGTCTTGTCGGAGGCCAACGGCCAGTTGCGGTTCTCATCCGGCACGTTCATCGCATCAAGTACAATCTTGGCCGCGTCGGGGATGAACGGTTGCGCCAGGATCGCGAACAGGACGACGAGGTTCAGCCCCGTGCGCACGCCGACCGCCGCCTTCTCCGCATCGGTCTTGATCGCCGTCCATGGCGCGGCGACCTGCAGGTATTCATTACCCGCCACCCAAATCGCGCGCAGTTCGGCGGCGGCTTTGCGCATCTCCATCTGCTCGTGGAATTGCGTCAGCGCGACGAGCCGCTCAGCGAATTCGTTCGCGAGCTTTTCCTCCGCCGCGCCCGGCGTTCCGCCGTCCGGCACTTTGGAGTCGAACTTCGACGCCGCAAAGCGGGTGATGCGATTGACGAAATTGCCGAACACGTTCGCTAGGTCGGCGTTGATGGTCTGTTGGAATTGCTCGAGCGTGAACGCCGCGTCGCTACTCTCCGGCGCATTCGCCATCAAATACCAGCGCCAATAATCGCTGGGCAGCATCTCCAGCGCCTGGTCCATGAAAATGCCGCGCTTGTCGGTGGTGGAGAATTTTCCGCCGTACCAGGTCACCCAGTTGAACGCCTTCAGACGATCGACAAGCTTCCACGGCTCACCCGATCCCATGATGGTGACGGGAAAACTCACGGTGTGGAACGCGACATTGTCCTTACCCATGAACTGGACGTAGGTGACGTCGCTTGCGCCTTTGTCCTCGCGCCACCAGCGCTCCCAATTGCCACCAGTGACCTCGGACCATTCAACGGTTGCGCCGATGTACTCGATCGGCGCAACGAACCAGACGTACAACACTGAAGAGTCGAAGCCCGGGCGCGGCTAGCCATCCTTGGTGACCCT
>CAYRHK010000286.1:0-3204 GCA_964423825.1 uncultured Terricaulis sp.
CCATCCTGGCGAACCGCCGCTGGATCATCGCCTTCATCATCGCGAAGTCGTCGCCGTTGTACTTGGCGCGCTCCATGTTGAACTTGCGGTACTGGTTCTTCATGAAGCCGTCGGGGCCCGCGACAATCATGGCGCCCAGCGCATTGGCGCCCTGAATGTGCGAATTGTCGTACACTTCAATGCGCTCAGGCCGCTCGCTCAACCCGAACACCTCAGCAACGCCGTCGAGCAGTTTCGCCACGCTGCCGCTTTCCGCCAGCCGTCGCCCCAGCGCCTCGCGCGCATTCAATACAGCGGCGTCGACGATGTCCTTCTTTTCGCCGCGCTGCGGTTCGCGGATCTCGACCTTGCTTTCGAGCTTCAGCGAAAGCGCCTCTTCCAAGAGTGCGCAATCGGTAGGCTCGACGCTGGTTAGGATCAGCTTCGGCGCTTCGCGATCTTCGTAGAACTGAGCGACAAACGCCGCCATGATGTCGGTAGCGGCTTCATCGGCATTGTGGCGCGGGAAATAGGCGCGGTTGCCCCAGTTCTGGCCGGCGCGAAAGAAAAACACCTGTATGCAGGACTGACCGCCTTCCTGATGTAGCGCGAAGACATCGGCTTCGTCGAATGTCGTGGGGTTGATGCCTTGCGAGGCGCGGACCGCCGCCAGCGCGCGAATGCGATTGCGCAGCCGCGCCGCTTTCTCGAACTCAAGCTGATCGGCCGCCTCGCGCATCTCGCGGGCGAGGCGGTCCTGCAACTGGACGGAGCGTCCCTCCAAGAAGTCTGACGCGTCCTTGACCAAGACGGCGTAGTCGTCGTCTCCGATGAGATCCACGCAAGGCGCCGCGCAGCGTTTGATCTGATAAAGCATGCACGGTCGCGTGCGCGCCTGGAACACGCTGTCCGAGCACGAGCGCAACAGGAACGCCTTCTGCAGCGTGTTGAGCGTGTTGTTGACGGATTTGGCGCTGGCGAACGGCCCGTAGAACTTGCCTTTAAAGCTCTTGGCGCCGCGATGCTTCTGCAAACACGCTACGGAGTGGTCAGTGCGGATGGCGATGTATGGGAAGCTCTTGTCGTCGCGCATCAGCACGTTGAAGCGCGGCTTCAGGCGCTTGATCAGGTTAGTTTCCAGAAGTAGCGCTTCGGTCTCGGTCTCGGTGACGATCACTTCGAGCGACACGGTTTGAAGCAGCATGCGCGCAACCGCGTTGGTGTGGGCGCGTCCTTGCGCGTACTGGCCGACGCGGTGCTTTAAGCTCTTGGCCTTGCCGACATAGAGCACCTCGCCGTCGGCCCCCAGCATGCGATAGACGCCCGGGCGCGAGGGCAGCCGGCTCCAGGCATCGCGGATCGCATCGATGCCCTTCAGCGCCGGCGTGGGCGCATCTTCCTGCGGCAGGCCCGCCAGTTCGGGCATTTCAGGTTTGTCGGCGCCGCTCATCTTGGTCCAAATAGGCATCTTTGGCGAAGGAGCCACCATGATCTTGATTCAAGGGTATATCAAAGTCAGCCCCGGCAACGTCGCGCGCCTGAAAGAGGTCGCCGCGCCTCTGATCGCCGCCACCCGCCAGGAACCGGGGTGCATCGCCTATGCCTTCGCCGAGGACCTCGGCGAGCCAGGGCTTATCCATATCGCCGAGCGCTGGGCGGACGACACAGCGTTAGCCGCGCACAACAAAACCCCACACTTGGCGGCGTTCATGGGCGCGATGCCGACGCTGGGCGTCGCAGGCGTGCGCATCGCGCGCTATGATGCGAGTGGGGAGACGGTTTTGATCGGCGGCTAGGCAGGGCGCTTGATCGGCGGCGTTTGCCGTCGCAAGCTCGCGCGCCATGTCCCACACTCCACTTCCCGCCGCGGGCGCGGCTTGGTCCGAACTTGAGACGCGCATGCGCGACATGGCGTCGGGCGACGTCAAATGGCGCGACGGCCGCACCGGCATGTACGTCTTCAACGCCGGCGAGGATGTCGAGCGCGTGAAGAAGGCCGCCTACGCCATGTTCTCGGAAGAGAACGGCTTGGGCCCGATGGCGTTTCCATCGCTGGCGCGTATGGAGCGCGAAGTTGTGTCCCATGCCCTGGCGTTGTTGCATGCACCAAACGGCGCAGATGGCGCGATGACGTCGGGGGGCACTGACTCGATCGTGATGGCAGTGAAGACCGCGCGCGATTTCGCCCGCGCTGGCGGCATGAAGGGGCAAGGCAACATCGTAACGCCGTACACCGCGCACCCCGCGTTTCACAAAGCCGCGATGCTGATGGATTTGGAAGTGCGCCGCGTCGCGACGAATGATCTGTTGGCGGATGCGGACGCGATGGACGCGGCGTGCGACGCCAACACCATCATGCTGGTGGGTTCGGCGCCGTGTTTCCCGTTCGGGCTCATCGACCCGATCGAGGCGTTGAGCGAAGTCGCCCTGCGCAAAAACCTCTGGCTGCACGTCGATGCCTGCGTCGGAGGCTTTCTGGCGCCGTTTGTAGAGATGAATGGCGCGGATTTGCCTGCATGGGATTTCCGCGTCGCGGGCGTGCGCTCTATTTCGTCTGACCTACACAAGTACGGCTATTGCTCCAAGGGAGCGTCGACGCTGCTGTTTCGAGACAAGGTCATGCGTGAGCATATGAAGTTCGACGCCGGGCCTTGGCCGATGGGCCGGATGTTGACGCCGACGCTGGCTGGCACCCGCCCTGGCGGCGCTATCGCTGCGGCGTGGGCGGTGCTGAATTATCTTGGCGTCGAGGGCTATCGCGCGAAGCAAGCGCTGGTGGTGCGGGCGCGCGAGGCGATTGAAACCGGGGTGGCAAAGCTCGGGTTCCGCATGCTGGGGCGCCCACAACTCGGAATCGTCTCGTTCACGCACGATGACGTTGATTGCCTCGCCGTGTTGCGCGGCATGTACAAGCGCGGCTGGATCACGGCGGCTAATGTCGAGCCGCCAAGCCTGCACCTCATGCTCTCGCCGAAGCACGCGGAGGTGGCGGATCAGTATCTAACCGACCTCGCGGCGGCTATGAAGGAGAGCGCGGAAGGCGCGCCAATGCCCGCGCCGGGCTACGCGCGCTAGCGCAACCGACTCACCCACGCTGCCGTGCTCGCGTCCAGCCCGTCAGGCAAGTCTCCGCCTTCCAGCGCGGGAAGCAGCTGGTTGGCCATTTCCTTGCCCAGCTCGACGCCGAACTGGTCAAACGGGTTGATGCCCGCGAGGACGGCTTGG
>CAYRHK010000287.1:0-3203 GCA_964423825.1 uncultured Terricaulis sp.
GACTAGACCGAGCATGGCATTGGCGGCGACATCTTCGTGATTGTCTGGGATCCGCGCACGCAGCGGCTCTACGGCTACAACGGCTCCGGCCGCTCGCCGCGCGGCTTGTCATTCGAAGAGATGCGCCGCGAGGCGCGCCGGCGCGGCAATCCCGACGCCGTGCCGAGCTTCGGCGCTGCGAGCGTTTCCGTGCCTGGCGCCGTCGATGGCTGGTTCGCGCTTCACCAGCGCTTCGGGCGCGTCCCCATGGCGGAACTCTTGGCGCCGGCGATCCAGTACGCGCGCGAGGGCGCACCGATCCCGCAAACGATCGCGATGTATTGGGCGAACAATCGTCGCCGCCTCGAAGCCGAGTTCTCTGCCGGGCGTCTCCAGGAAATCCAGAACGCGCGCGACACCTATTTCGCCAACATGCCGGATGGTCACGGCCTCTTTCGCAATCCCGATCTCGCGAACACCTTGGAGCTGATCGCCCGCGACGGGCGCGACGCCTATTATCGAGGCCCGATCGCGCGCACTATCGACGCTTACATGCGCCGCATCGGCGGCTGGCTGAGATCCGAAGACCTCGCTGCTCACCAAGGCGAATGGATCGATCCGGTGTGTGCGCCCTATCGCGATGTCGAGGTATGCGAACTGCCGCCCAACAGCCAAGGCGTGGCGGCGCTCCAAACGCTGCGCATCCTCGAAGGCTACAATTTGCGCGAGATGGGCTTCTTATCCGCGGACTCGCTCCACGCGCAGATCGAAGCCACCCGCCTCGCCTTCGCCGACCGCGCACAATTCTATGGCGACCCCGCGTTCACGCGCTTCGACGTGCGCCAACTCCTCGCTGACGATTACACCGCACGCCGTCGCGCCATGATCGACATGACCCGCGCCATGGCCCCGCCCCCGCACGCCGAACTCCGGATCGATGGCGACACCACCTACCTCACCACCGCCGATAGCGACGGCATGATGGTGTCGCTGATCCAGTCGAACTATCGCGGCATGGGCTCTGGCCTTGTGCCCGATGGCTTGGGGTTCATGCTTCAAGATCGCGCCGAGCTGTTTTCGCTCGAACGCGGCCACCCCAACCAGTACATGCCCAATCGGCGCCCGTTCCAAACCATCATTCCCGCGTTCGCGCTGCGCAACGGCGAACCGTGGCTCGCCTTCGGCGTTATGGGCGGCGACATGCAGCCGCAAGGCCATGTGCAGATCATCGTCAATCTTGTTGACTACGGCCTGGACCTGCAGGCCGCCGGCGACGCAGCACGCTATCGCTTCTATGGCGGCGCCGAACCTACCGGCGACGAACCCGATGGCGTCGGCTTCGTCGCAATGGAGAATGGCGTGCCCCCCGAAGTGCGCGCCGAACTCGAACGCCGGGGCCACCGCATCCGTCCCGCCGACGGCTCCTTCGGCGGCTACCAGGCAATTTTACGCCATCCCAATGGCGTCTATGAAGCGGCGACTGAAATGCGCAAGGACGGCAGCGCAGGCGGGTACTGACCTTGATCGCCACGATCGCGTCGTCATTCCGGGGCTTCGCGCAGCGAAGAACCCGGAACCCAGGGGCCAATGCTCTGCCGGCGGCCCCTGGGTTCCGGATCATGCTTCGCATGCCCGGAATGACGGCGGTTGTGCTTGTACTGCTCCTGCTCGTCGCCTGCGGCCCGCGGATTGGCGAGCTTGAAAAAGGCGAGCGTGGGCGCGTTGTACGGATCGCCAACGGCGACACGTTGCACCTCGACTCAGGCCTGCGTGTGTTCCTTGCCGAGATCGATGCGCCGCGCGGCGAAGAGGAGTACGCGACCCAGGCCCGCGCCGAGCTTGAGGCGCTGACCCTGCACCGCACTGTACAACTCGCCTATGGCGGCGAGCATCGCTGGGTGGCTCGCCCGCGCGAGGGCGATGCCGAGCCGCCGCCGCAAGCAGCGATCGCGCACGTGTTCGTGCAGAGCGAAGGCGGCGGTTGGTCTTGGGTACAGCACGAATTGATCGCCCGCGGCGCAGCCTACGTGCGCCCGCGTCGCGACAACCACGCGCGCAGCGAGCGCCTATTGGCCCTAGAAGCGCAGGCGCGCGCCGATGAGCGCGGCCTTTGGGGGCGCCGCGGCGCCGGAGTTTTGAACGTGGAGAGGGCGGCTGAAGTAGCACTTGCCTTCGGCGAAACCTGCACGCGCGGCGCGGCGCCCTATCGCATAGTCGAGGGCCGCGTCGCTGAAATCATCGCCACCGAGCGGCGGGCAATTTTCGTTCTTGAAGGCGAGCCGCCGTTTGAGGTCGCCGTATTCGGGCAGAGCTTTGCAACCTGGGAAGGGCCGGCCTGGTCATCTCTCGATGGCGCGCGCGTGCGGATTCGCGGCGCGCTCGGCGTTTACAACGGCGCACCGCAGCTTTGCCTCGATCATGCGAGTGCGCTGGAGACGCCGCCAGCGTGACAAGAAATGAAGAGCCGGGCGACCCGCGCCGTCACAACACAACTCAGACTATGCCGCCGCAGGCTGCTTTTTCAGCGCCAGCGAAGCGGTCAGCTTCTGCACGGCGGCGTCGCGGTCGGTCTTTTCGACCGCGGCCAGTTCGCGCGCCATGCGGTCGAGCGCGCTCTCATAAAGCTGGCGCTCGGAATAGGACTGCTCCGGCTGGTCGCTGGCGCGGTGCAGGTCGCGCACCACTTCGGCGATCGACACCAGATCGCCCGAGTTGATCTTCGCCTCGTATTCCTGAGCGCGGCGGCTCCACATCGTGCGCTTGATCCGCGCCCGGCCTTGCAGCGTCTTCAGCGCCTGATCGACCACCTCGTTCGACGCCAGCGGGCGCATGCCGCTGGCCCGCGCGCGGTTGGTCGGCACCCGCAGGGTCATTTTGTCCTGCTCGAAGGAGATGACGAACACGTCCAGGTCGATCCCCGCCACCGCCTGCTTTTCCACGCCCATGACCCGCCCAACGCCGTGGGCGGGGTAAACAATGTGGTCGCCGGGGCGAAAGGAACCTGAGGGGGTAGCGTTCATGGCTTGCATCAAGAGCTCCAATTAATGGGCGAGCAGCAGGCCAACCAAAACGCAAAGCCGCAGTCGCAATCGAGGCGGGCGGATGCCCCGCCCCCATCTATTGCACCGCGAATGCTCATTAAGCGCGTGGTGGATTGATCCAACTGCCGGACGGGTCTCGTCCCTGAACTAGATCAAGACCCTACCACAGTTTTAGGCGTTTCG
>CAYRHK010000288.1:0-3202 GCA_964423825.1 uncultured Terricaulis sp.
GTAGGAAATGAGTTGCCTCAGACCCCGCCAGAAATCGCGGTCCGTCTGCTCGTCGAACCCAGCAACCCAGGTCGCGAGCGACAAGATCCCGTGTTTGCGCAAAAGCTGTATCGCCTCGCGATCGGCTGCCGTCGTCCCGCCCTTCTTGACCAGCGCGAGCGTCGCCTCATCTGTGTTCTCCATCCCCATCAGGAAGCGCTCGAAGCCTGCCTTCTTGTAGAGATGCAAAATGTCCGCGTCGCGCACGATGTCGTCGGCGCGCGTCGAGCCGACCAGCGTTACGTCGACATTCTCCGCGATCAGCGCCTCCAGGAACGCCTTCCAGGGCTTGCGCCCCGCGCTCGGGTTCTCATCGGCGAAGTTGAACACCTGAACGCCGTGCTCGCGGTGAAGCCGCGCGATTTCCGCCGCGAGCTTCTTCGGGTCGCGATGGCGCCAGCGCGTCCAAAACCCGCGCTGGCCGCAATAGTTGCACAGATGCGGACAGCCTCGCGAAAACTGGATCACGACCGCCCGCTTGCCGCCCCAATACGAGTAGCGCGCGTGATCGATCAGTTCCCACCCCACGCGATAGGCGTCGAGGTCTTTGATCACCGGCGCCGCCGCCGTCGCCCGCACCTCGCCGTCGACGCGAAACGCGAGCCCCGGAATCGCGTGATAGCTCGACTGCCGCGCAAGCGCGTCGAACAGACGCGTCACGGTCTCCTCCCCCTCGCCGCGCACGATGATGTCGATCTGCCGCTCGGCGTTCAGGATGTCGCGCCAGAAATAGGTCGGATGCACGCCGCCATAGACGACGAAATCTTCGCGCAGTGCAAACGTGGCGCCGAGGCCGGGGATCATCTCGGTGAGATCGGTTTGGCCGCGCGCGCCGGTCAGGCGGTTGACGCGCTCGTACTCGATGGACTCAACGCGCACGCCGGGTGTGATCGTGAAGCGGCCGAAGTCGAAGTCGGCGACTACGAAGCCCGAGATCGCGTCAGCGTAGCGCAGGTTGTTCTCCGGCGTGCCGCCATTGACGGAGACGCCCGGCGTGCGGCCGGTGGGCGTGTCGGCGTTCACTTGCAGACGGCTTTGGCGCTCGGTGTGCCAGCGCAGGCCGGTTTCCAGATCGAGATCGGCGCCGAACACCTGCGTTTCCCAATTCAGTCGGCTCTCGAGGCCGTATTGATGGTACTCGCGCAGCCGCCCTTCCGTGCCGCAGGTCGTATTCAGGTTCGCCATCGAACCGCACAACGGATCGGACGCATCGTTCGGGCGCTGACCTGAATTGGAAGCTTGACGCCACCAATCGCGGTTGAAGTAGAGCGAATAGGCTGAGGTGGTGAGCGATAGTGTCGGCGTTATGTCCCAGCCATGCGTCAGCGCCGCCGTGTAGCGCTGGGTTTCGAAGCGATCGTTTGGGAATGGATTCCCGAACGGATCGGCGGCGAATTCCGCTTCCGTCAAACCGGAGTAAGAAACCTGACTGTCCTCGCGATTGACCGCCACGCGCATCACCAACTCATGGCCGGGCGCGAGCGTACGTTCGGCGCGCAGGCTGTAGTCGACGAATTCGAGATCGTGGTGTTCGCGCACGCCGTCGAAGTGTGTGCCGCTGGCATGACCGAGCAGACGGAAGCCCATGACTTCGCCGCCTAGCGACGCCGAAAGTTCGCGGTAGCCCAGATCGCCGCCGGCCACGAACAGGCTGCCGCCGAACTCTTCTGGCGCCTCGGGCGAGATGTAGTTGACGACGCCGCCGACGGTGTGGGGGCCGAAGCGAATTTGGCTGGCGCCCTTCAGCACTTCGATCCGCTCGAAGCGGCGGAATGGCGGGTGCGAATAGGTGGCGTTGTCGCCGTACGGCCCATAGGTGAGTGGCAAGCCATCTTCCAACAGCAGCACTTCGCTGGAGCGCGTCGGCGACAGCCCGCGAATGCCGATATTGGGCCGCAGCCCCAGGCCTTCCTCATCGCGCGGGTACACGCCCGGCGCTTGGCGCAGTGCTTCGTTGACACTGAATGCTCGGGCGCGTTCGAGGTCCTCGGCCTCGATGGTCGCGCCAGAGCCGGCGATATCAAGCAGGTTCTCGCGCGCGCCGATGACGACGATCTCCGCCTGCGCCAGCACCAACTCGTTGTCGCTCTGTTGCGCCGCCGCTGGCGCAGCCAAGGCCGCCACAAGCGCCATGGCCGCAGACCCTAGCATCCACCCCTTAGACATCGTGACCTCGTTTTTGCGAACCATTCTCAATAAAAGTGCGAATAGTTCGCATTTGCACTGGAGGCAAGCGCTTTTTGGCGGCAGGGCTGTCGCACCCAGCGCTTTTACCGCGGCGCGACGCTCTCTAAAGGAGCGGACATGAGCGTTTCCGGAATGACCGGCTTCGGCCGCGCGGAGGTGGAACTGGCCGGCGAGCGCTGGGTCTGGGAGGTGCGCAGCGTCAATGGCCGCGCCCTCGATCTGAAACTGAAGCTGCCGCAAGGATTCGATGAGCTGGAGCCGAAGTTGCGCGCCGCCGCAGCGCAGCGCTTCAAGCGCGGTTCGTTGCAGGCGTCGCTAAGCGTGGTCCGCCTGACCGGGCGTGGCAACGTCGAACTCGACCTGGCGTTGTTGGAGAAATTGTTGAGCGCGGGTGCGCCCTACATCGCGACCGGACGTGTAGCGGCGCCGAGTTGGGACGGGCTCCTCAACGTGCGCGGCGTGTTGACGGGGGAGGAAACAACACTCGACGAACCCGCGCGCGCGGCGCGCGATGCCGACCTGTTTGCCGCGTTCGAGCGCGCGCTAAATGCGTTGGGAGAGGCGAGGCGCGCGGAAGGCCGCAATCTCGCCGATATACTGAGCGACGCGGCGACTCGCATGGAGACGCTGATCGCGGCGGCGCGCGTGTCGGCGGCGGCCGCGCCCGCGGCGGCGTTGGCGCGCATTCGCCAGCGGCTTGAGAGCTTGGCGCCGGAGATCAAGCTCGACCCGCAACGCTTGGCGCAAGAGGCAGCCCTTGTGGCTACCCGCGCTGACGTACAAGAGGAACTGGATCGGCTGGCCGCGCATGTGAGCGAGCTGCGTGCGCTGCTAACCAGGCCTGAACCGGCGGGACGCAAATTGGATTTTCTGTCGCAAGAACTGACGCGCGAAGCCAACACGCTGTGCTCCAAGTCAAGCGATCTGGAGCTGACGCGCATCGGGCTCGACCTCAAGACCGTGGTCGACCAAGTGA
>CAYRHK010000289.1:0-3185 GCA_964423825.1 uncultured Terricaulis sp.
CTTGAGCGTGCCAAATACTTTACTATCCTGGGTAGTTTGGACGGTCACGCCGGCGCGATCATCTCCGGCGGCAAGGGCGACGCGGAGTCCAAGATCGCGGCGATGGAAGCCGCCGGCATTCGCGTCGCGCCGCACCCCGCCGCTCTGGGGCGCACGATGGCGGACGTGTTGAAGGGCGGCTGATGGCCGCGCTACAAGCTCAAGTCCGCGCGCTCATTTCGCGCTTTCCCTGGCTCGCCGGCGCACGCTTCGAGTTGCAGCGCAAAGTGATCGCCACGCTTCGTCGACCCGCCGAGCCGGATTATCGCGCGCTGGCGCACTTCAGAGCGGGGGAGGGCGAATGCGTCCTCGATGTCGGCGCCAATCGTGGCCTGACGCTTGTATCGACTAGGCTCTACCTTCCCAGCATCACGCTGCACGCCTTCGAACCCAACCCGGTTTTGGCGGCCGATTTGCAGCGGTTGTTTCGCGCCGACGCAAAACTCACGGTCCATGCCGTTGGCCTCGGTGCAGCGCCCGGAATTTTCAATCTCTTCGTGCCTTTCTATCGCGGCTACATGTTCGACGGCCTGGCCTCGTTCGATCGCGCCGAAGCTGCTGACTGGCTCAACGAAGACCGTCTTGCTGGCTTCGATCGGCGCTACCTCGATGTGCGGGAATTTTCCTGCCGCGTTGAAACCATGGATTCACTGGGGTTGGCGCCAGGCTTCGTGAAGGTCGATGTGCAAGGCCACGAAGCGAAAGTAATCGAGGGCGGCGTGACGACACTGGCAAAGCACGAACCCGCCGTGTTGATGGAATACAACACGCCGGAGCGCGACGCCGCTTGGCTACTGGCCAACGGCTGGAAGCCGTACCATTGGCGCGACGCTCAGCTGCATCGCGCCGAAGGCTACGCTCTTAACATCCTCTACATGACCGAGCGCCGCCGCCGCGATTTCGACCCCGCAATATTCGCTGCCTCCGCCTGACACAGCGCCGCCATCGCGCATTGTCACCCTTGGCGGTTCACTTTAGATCAAAGCGCCATAAATGAGCTTGGACCCCGCGTGCTCGAACGCGCTCCCCGAAAGGTCTGACCCCCATGGCGGATGATGCCCGCAGTCTGTCTAATACAGCGCTTCTGGAGACCAGCTTCCTCTACGGCGCCAACGCGACCTTCGTTGAGCGCATGCACGAAAAATATCTCAACGATCCCAGTTCTGTAGACGCATCCTGGCGAGCGTTTTTCGGTCAACTGCGCGACGATCCCAACGCCATCCGCAAGGCGGTCTCTGGGCCCGCCTGGTACCGTCCTGAAATCGCCCAGCCGAAATCTACCGAACTTACCGCGTTGCTCGACGGCAACTGGGATGCACTGAACAAGTCGATCGAGCGAAAGCTTCAGGACCGCCTTCCGGGCGCATCCGCACAAGATGTGCAGCAAGCGACACGCGACAGCATCCGCGCTTTGATGATGATCCGTGCGTTCCGTACGCGCGGTCACCTCGCCGCCACCCTTGATCCACTGGGGATCGAAGTGCGCCCTGCGCCCGCCGAACTCGATCCCGCCAACCATGGCTTCGGCCCCCGCGATCTCGACCGACCCATCTTCATCGATGGCGTGCTGGGTTTGCAGACCGCCAGCGTCAACGAGATGCTGGTGATCCTGAACCGCACTTATTGCGGCACCTTTGCGCTCGAGTTCATGCATATCACCGACCCCGCCGAGAAGACGTGGCTGCAGGAGCGCATCGAGGGGCCGGACAAGCACATCGCCTTCACACCGGAAGGCAAGCGCTCGATCCTAAAAAAGATCATTGAGGGCGAGTGTTTCGAGAAGTTCGTGCACAAGCGCCACCCTGGAACCAAGCGCTTTGGTCTCGATGGCGGCGAAGCGATGCTGCCTGCGCTAGAACAGATCATTAAACGCGGCGGCGCCATGGGCGTCGAAGAAATCGTGCTTGGTATGGCGCACCGCGGACGCCTCAACGTTCTCGCCGCGGTGATGGGCAAGCCGTATCAGGCGATCTTCCATGAGTTCCAGGGCGGCTCCGCCACCCCCGATGACGTGCTGGGGTCAGGCGACGTGAAGTACCATTTGGGCGCGTCGTCCGATCGCGCCTTTGACGGCAACAACGTCCACCTCTCGCTCACTGCCAACCCAAGCCACCTTGAGATCGTAAACCCGGTCGTGCTCGGTAAAGCCCGCGCCAAGCAAGCCAAGCGTGCTACCTGGAATGAGGACGCGGAAGGCCTACACGAATTGCGCGCGCGCGTCATGCCGCTGCTGATCCATGGCGACGCGGCTTTTGCCGGCCAGGGCGTTGTCATGGAGTGCTTCGCGCTCTCCGGCTTGCGCGGCTACAAATCCGGCGGCGCCATGCACTTCATTATCAACAACCAGATCGGTTTCACCACCGCACCTCACTATTCGCGATCCTCTCCGTATCCCAGCGACGTTGCGCTGATGGTCCAAGCGCCGATTTTCCATGTGAACGGCGACGATCCCGAGGCTGTGGTGTTCGCCGCGAAAGTCGCGACCGAGTATCGCCAAATCTTTGGCAAGGATGTTGTCATCGACATGTTCTGCTATCGTCGCTTCGGACATAACGAGGGCGACGATCCCACCATGACGCAGCCGATCATGTATCGCCGCGTCCGTGACCAGCAGACGACGCTGTCTCTGTACAGCAGCCGTCTCGTCCGCGAAGGCGTCGTCACCCAGGAAGAGGCCGATCGTTGGGTAAGTGAGTTCAACGCCTTCCTGGAATCCGAGTTCGACGCTGGAAAGGCCTATCGTTCAAACAAGGCCGATTGGCTCGATGGCGACTGGGCCGGCTTCAAGTTGCCCGGCGATGACGATCGCCGCGGCGCGACCGACGTGCGCATTGACCGCCTCCGCGAACTTGGGCGCGCCATCACCCAAATCCCGCAGAGCTTCGACATGCACAAGACCGTGCAACGTGTTGTCGAAACCCGTCGTAAGGCAATAGATGATGGCCACGGCGTCGACTGGGCGCTAGCGGAACATCTGGCCTTCGCTACGCTGCTGGACGAGGGCTTTGGCGTGCGCTTGTCCGGTCAAGACTCGTGCCGCGGCACGTTCAGCCAGCGTCACTCTCACTTCATCGATCAAGCAACGGAAGCGCGTTACACGCCGCTGAACAACAGTCGCCCGGGTCAGGCGCACTACGAAGTGATCG
>CAYRHK010000290.1:0-3169 GCA_964423825.1 uncultured Terricaulis sp.
CCTTCCGCGAACGGCGAATTGGCGAAGAGGGCGGTGGCGATCGGTTGCAGTGCTAAGCCGACGCGGAACTTCTTCACCATGTCGGCTTCCGAGCCGAAATCGAGATTGGTCTGCACTGTACAAGAACGGAACATCATCTGGCGCCCAAGTCGGCCGACTTTGCTCATGTAGTCGCGCAAGATCTTGTAGCGGCCCTTGGGCATGACCGGCGTCTGATCGAGCGACCAGATCGGCGAGAAGCCAAGGCCCAGAAACGCGATTCCCATCTTGCCAGCGACATCGCGCAATTGCGCCAAGTGCGAGCCGGTCTCGGAGCAGGTCTGATGCAGATGTTCGAGCGGAGCCCCCGAAAGTTCGAACTGCCCGCCCGGCTCCAAAGTAATCGAGGCGCCGGCCTGCTTCAGCGCGATGACGACATCGCCTTCATAGACCCGCTCCCAGCCGTAGCTCTCCGCGAGCGCGTTGAGCAGGGCGCCGATGCCGCGTTCGCCTTCATAAGGAACGGGCTCCAGCGTGTCGCGATAGAACGCGAACTTCTCGTGTTCGGTGCCGATCCGCCAGGTGGAGGCGTCGGGTTTGTTGCCTGTCTCGAAATGCGCGACGAGTTCGCGAAAATCCGTCACCGGCGGCGCGAGGTGTGTAGTGTCGGCCAAGCGTGTCCCTCCGCTGGTTTCTCGCCATGTGGCGACTTACGTCGGGGCGCGCAAGCGGTTACCCGTCCCGCCAATCTCCCCACGCGGCCTGGATGATGGTTAACGCCGCGATGACGGCTGTCTCCGCACGCAGGATGCGCGGGCCAAGCGAAACAGGCGTGACGAACGGGAACGCGCGCAGCATGCGCCGTTCCTCTTGGGTGAACCCGCCTTCGGGACCGATGAGGAGGGCGAGGCTTCCCCCTCCCCTAGAGAGGGAGGGGGTCGGCGGTTGGGGTGATGTCACGTGGCTTGGTTTAGGAGTACTGGCTTCGTCATGAGCCTTCTTCGCACGCGTCACCCCCACCCCTGCCCCTCCCCCTTCTAGGGGGAGGGGACGCAGCGCTAGCATCGCGAAAAGAAAGTCCGCCGCATCGCCATGCTCATCGCAATAGCTCAGCGCGCGCGATGCGTCCCAACCATCCAGCGCTTTCGCCAACGATACAGGCTCGCAAATCTCAGGCGCGTCCAAGCGTTCGGTTTGTTCGGCTGCTTCGCGCGCAATCGTGTTGAGACGATCGAGACGAACGGTTTCCGCGATGGTGCGCTGCGTGATGACCGGTCGAATACGGCGCACGCCGAGCTCGGTCGCCTTCTCGACGATAAGATCGGTGGCGTGGCGCTTCACCGGCGCGAACATGAGGTCGAGATCGGGAACTGCGCGTGGCGGCCTGAGGCGATCGCCGACGCGCGCCTGCGTCCCGCGTTTGCCGATCGCCGTGATCGTCGCGCTCCATTCGCCATCCTCGCCGTTGAACGCGCGAACCCGATCGCCGACCGCCAATCGCAACACCGTAACCACGTGGCGCGCCTGGGCTTCGTCGAGGTCGAGGTCGACGCCGGATTCGAGCCGTTGATCGATCAGCAGTCGCGGTTGGGTCATGGCCGCGATGTGGCGCCGAGCCCACGCTCGACGCAAGCTTCCCGCTTGACCTCGGCCTCGGCCCGGCCCATCCCCGCCCGCGAAGTGGCGGAGGGGAACATGGCCGACACGCTCCTGATCTCGGCAGGCGATGTGCTGGAGGTGCAACTCACCTCCGAGACGGTCGTTATCGAAACCGCTCACGGCCGCCGCGCATCAGCCGAGCCGGGCCATATCACCAACCGCATGCGCCTCTTCGTAAAGCTGACCGATGGCAAGGAGCAGAAGTTCGATTTCGAGGACACCGAACTGGGCGTCCGCGAAGGCCAACGGGTCGCCATCGTCCGCGGCCAACGCAAACGCGCGCCGGCGCCGAGCAACCTGATGCTGTTCAATCTGTCGAGCGGTGAGCGCGACATTTTCGAGCCGGCGGTGGCCGCTTATCTCGAACGCCGGTCATGGTTTGGGCCCCCGTTCCAGGCAGTGCTTTGGGCGGCGGCGGTGGCGCTGGCGTTCTGGCTCGTTTCCACTTTCATCGTTCGCCAAGGCCATGGCGGCCTGATGTCGATCATCCTCGCTTTGATGTTCGCATTTCTGACTTACCCGCTGTTCTGGTGGCTGTGCGGCCTCTGGGGCCGCTTCAGCGCGCGCGCGAAATACAAGGCGGCGCGCAAACGCCTTGTCTCCGAAGTGGAAGCCCGCGTGGGTGCATCTGCGCCCAATACTGCCAGCGCTTAGCGATTGCGCCTACGGCGCGGGCGCGGCAAGGTTTACGCATGGGTATTGCTCTCTCCGAAGCCCTGCAGACCGAGCGCTTGCGCCTCGAGCCCGTGACGCCGGCGCTGTCAGCGGCGGCGCGCGCGGGCAGGGCCGCGTTTGTCGACGCGTTGGGCGCGGACGCGCCCGCTGACTGGTGCGAGTCGAGCCTTGCTTTGGTGGCGCGCTCCGCGGCCCACGCCTGGGGTCCGCGCCCAGCGCCCACACGCGCCATCGCCATCCATGCTGGCGACTGGGCTGTCGTCGGCGACGTGCGCTTCGAGCCCTCGCTTCGCGCCGTGCGCGAGTTCGAGATCGGGTACGGCGTCGCGCGCGCGCGCCGCCGCCAGGGCTACGCTGTCGAAATGACTGGCGCCGTGATCGACTGGCTGTTCGACGCTGGCGCCGCCGATCAGCTGATTGCGGGCTGCGATCGTCGCAACCGGGCCTCGGTTCGCACCTTGCGGCGGCTGGGGTTTTGGCTCGATTCCACGCCCGGCGACGCCTTCTGGTGGCTGTTGACGCCTGAACTCCGTTCAGCGACCCGCGCTTGACGCTGGCGCGCGGCTGGGGCTTGTCTGTCGCCCACGTAAGGGAGAGGCGCGTCAAGGCGACGCTCCGGGGAGATAGAGCACCATGACCGATGCGACCGCCGGCGCCGCAGCGCCCGCAGGAGAAAAGACGTTCCTCGGCCACCCGCGAGGGCTGGTCACATTGTTCTTCACCGAGATGTGGGAGCGGTTTTCCTTCTACGGCATGCGCGCGCTGCTGGTGATCTATTTGACCCAGCATTTCCTGTTTTCGGACGAAAAGGCGCAGGGCCTCTACGGCGCATACGCCGCCCTCGTGTACCTCATCC
>CAYRHK010000291.1:0-3169 GCA_964423825.1 uncultured Terricaulis sp.
CGATCGAACTCATCGAGACCACGGTGCGCGTCAACACCGCGCGCAAGATGAAGATGGCGCAAAAGATCATCGAGGCGCTCGGCGGCACTGTCAGCGGCAAGACCATCGCGGTGCTTGGCTTAACCTTCAAGCCCAACACCGACGACATGCGCGACGCGCCCGCGCTCGACATCGTGCCGACGCTGCAGGACGAAGGCGCCATCGTGCGCGCGTTCGACCCCGAAGGCATGAACGAAGCCAAGCACATGTTGAAGAACGTCGCCTTCGCCCACGGGCCGTACGAGTGCGTCGACGGCGCCGACGCGCTGGTGCTGATCACCGAGTGGGACCAGTTCCGCGCGCTCGATCTCGATCGCATCAAGAAGGCGCTGAAAGCGCCGATCGTCATCGACCTGCGCAACATCTACCGTCCCGAAGACATGCGCGCGAAGGGCTTTACCTATGTGAGCGTGGGGCGGAGTTAGGGCGGCGCTTTTCTCTGAGGACTTTACGAAGTGGCGATTAGACCCTCTTTGGACCAGATCGAAGCTGCAGCTCGTGTCCTCGATAAGCTTGGTCGCGTCTACGGTTGGTGGCCGGAATCGACGCCTGTTTACGATCAGCTCGATCCAATCGGGAAAGACGAGATTCAATCGATTGTCGAGGGAATGCTGATTGCCGCCGCCGAGGTCGCACCGCTTGGCGAATAGGGACACCGTCCTCCCCCGCAAAGGGGGAGGTGGCCGAGCGTGAGCGAGACCGGAGGGGGAGTTGTCGTTTGCCATTCGCCCCCTCAGTCAGCCTTCGCAAAAGCTTCGGCTGACAGCTCTCCCTCGCGGGGGAGCACCGCCGCCTCACCCAAACACCCGTCCCTCAACCTCCCCGTGCCACGCCCAGGCATCCGCGATGATCGCATCCATCCCGCGCGTGGGCGTCCAGCCGAGTTCGCGCGTCGCCAGAGTTGTATCCGCCACCAAGGCCGGCGCGGCGCCGGGGCGGCGCGGCGCTTCGGAAGCGGGCACAGCACGCCCGGTGACGCGCGCGATGGATGCCAGCAGCTCCTTCACGGTGACGCCGTCGCCAGTGCCCAAATTGGCAGCAAGCGAAGCGCCGCCGCCAAGCAGGCGCTCGATCGCGCGCACATGCGCGTCCGCCAGATCGAGCACGTGCACGTAGTCGCGCAGGCAAGTCCCGTCGCGCGTCTCCCAATCGCTTCCGAATATCTTGAAGCCATCGCGACGGCCCAGAAGCGCGAACAGCGCCAACGGTATGGCGTGCGTTTCGGGATCGTGCCGCTCGCCGATGCTCTCTTCCGGGCACGCGCCGGCGGCGTTGAAGTAGCGCAAATGCGCGAAGCTCAGTCCATGCGCAGCGGCGATGTCGCGGCTGGCGCGCTCGGCCATGAGCTTGGTCCAACCATAGGGGCTCACCGGCCATTGCGAATGCCTTTCGTCCATCGGCAGGCGCTGGGGTTCGCCATAGGTCGCGCAGGTGGAGGAAAACACGAACGGCTTCACGCCATGAGCGCGCATGGCGTCGAGCACATTCAGGGCGCCGACGACATTGTTGTCATAGAAGCGGTCGGGGCGCTTGACCGACTCCCCTACCTCGATCAGCGCCGCGCAATGCAGCACCGCGTCGGGCTTGTGTTGAGCGAACACTGCGTCGAGGCGCGCGGGATCGCGGATGTCGCCTCGCTCGAACGGTCCCCATTTGACAAAGCGTTCGTGGCCGTTGCTCAGATTGTCGAGCGTCACCGGATTGTGCCCGGCGCGCTTAAGCGCTAGGCAGCAATGCGCCCCGACATATCCTGCCCCGCCTGTCACCAGAATTGTCGCCATGAGAAGACGCTGTTAGAGGCTTTGGCGAAGGAGCGCCAGCGCACATGGAAGCGCACATGGAAACCACAGCTTGGGCCGCAGTCGCGCGCGAAGCGGAGCGCCTGAAATCCAACCATCTGCTCGATCTTTTCGTCGCCGATCCAAAGCGCGCGGACGCGTTCACGTTCACCGCGCCGCATCTGATCGCCGACTTTTCCAAGCAGCGCGTCGACGTCGCGGCGCTCGCCGCCCTCGCAGCGTTCGCCGAAGCGCAGGACTTCGCCGGCTGGCGCCAGAAATTGTTCGCGGGCGAGATCGTGAACAACACCGAAGGCCGCGCCGCCAAGCACTGGCTGCTGCGCGCGGTGGACGCGCCGGCGGAGGTTCTCGAAACGCGCGCGCGCATGGCGGCGTTCGCCCCGCGCATTCGCCCTGACATCGACGCCATCGTGCATCTCGGCATTGGCGGTTCGGACTTGGGCCCACGCCTCATCCTCGATGCGCTGAAAGCCCATCGCATCAAGAGCATCGACGTGCGCTTCGCCGCCAATGTCGACGGCGCCGATGTCGGCGATGCGATCGACGGCCTCGACCCCAAGCGCACGCTGCTGATCGTTGTGTCCAAGACCTTCACCACACAGGAGACGCTCGCTAACGCAGAGTTCGTGCGCGCCTGGGGCCCGGCGCACATCGCCGCCGCCACCGCCGCGCCGAACAGAGCGGTGGCGTGGGGTGTGCCCGCTGGGAACGTGTTTCCATTCTGGGACTGGGTCGGGGGTCGCTATTCGTTGTGGTCGAGCGTAAGTCTCTGCTGCTTCATTGCGTTGCAGGACGGCGTCTACGACGCGCTCCTCGCGGGCGCCGCCGAAATGGATGCGCATTTCCGCGATGCACCCTTTGCGCGAAATTTGCCTGCGCTGAGCGCCGCAGTGCAGATGTGGAATCGTGAAGCCATAGGCCTTGGCTCCTACGCTCTCATTCCCTACTCCGAGCGGCTGCGGCTCCTGCCCGCCTACATGCAGCAGCTTGAAATGGAGAGTAACGGCAAGGGCGTGACGCGCGACGGACAGGCGCTACCCCGTTCCGCTTGCGGCGTCACCTGGGGCGCGGCCGGCACCAACGCGCAGCACTCCTTCTTCCAGCTCCTGCACCAAGGCGTACAAGAGATTCCGGTCGAATTCATTGTCAACATGGGCGCCCACGAAGGCCCGGCCTCGCACCGCGCCAAAGTGTTCGCCAATGCGCTGGCGCAAGCGCGCGCGCTGATGGTGGGGCGCGACACCGCCGATCCGCATCGCCGCTTCAGCGGCAACCGCGCTTCGACGCTTCTGGCGATCGATGCGCTGTCGCCGCAAGCGCTCGGCGCGCTG
>CAYRHK010000292.1:0-3166 GCA_964423825.1 uncultured Terricaulis sp.
ATCGTTGGTGGCGTCGCGGTTCTCAACGCCGAGATCGAAATACTGGAGATTGAGATCGAGATACGGGAAGATTAGTTTTTCCTTGATCAGCGCCCAGATGATGCGGGTCATCTCGTCGCCGTCCATGTCCACAACCGGATTGTCCACTTTGATCTTGGCCATACGCGCTCACCTCGGGAGAAAATCGCGTCGCGTCGTAGCAGTTTGCCCCTCGCGCGGGAAGCTTGCGCCGGCCTTGCGGATGCGGAATGACGCAGGTCCATGACCCGCGCCCCCAACATGCCGGCGCCCATCGAGGAGGATTGGCCGGCGTTCCTGCTGGTGCGCCCGCAGATGGGCGAGAATATCGGCGCCGCCGCGCGCGCGATGCTCAACTTCGGGCTCGTCTCCATGCGCCTCGTGGCCCCGCGCGACCGCTGGCCAAACCCCAAAGCGCAAGCCGTGGCCGTCGGCGCCGATCGCGTGCTCGATGCCGCCCGCATTGAGTGGCGGCTGGAGGATGCGCTCGCTGACGCGACCCTGGTGCTGGCCGCCACCGCGCGCCCACGCGGGCTGGAGAAGCCGGTCTGGGGACCGCGCGAAGCGGCGCTCAAGCTGCGCGCCGCGATCGCTGCGGGAGAACGCCCGGTGATCATGTTCGGGCCGGAAGCCGCCGGGCTGGAGACTGACGAAGTCGCGCGCGCCGACGCGATCCTGACGCTGCCGGTCAATCCGGGGTTTGCCTCGCTCAACCTCGCCAATGCGGTGAGCATCGTCGCCTACGCCTACGCCGAAGCGCGCCAAGCGCGCGACGCGCCAGCATGGTTCGTCGGCGAGGGCCCGTCGGCGACCCAAGCCGAACTCGATGCGCTTTTTGTACATCTTGAAACAGAACTGGAGCACGGCCGCTTCTTCCATCCGCTCGACAAAGCGCCGCTGATGAAGCGCAATCTGCGCACTTTGTTTCAGCGCGCGCGGCTGACGCAACAGGAAACGCAGACGCTGCGCGGCGTGATCAGGGCGCTGACGATCGGGCGGGGGGGAAGGAAGAAGGGGGAGTAGGAAGGAAGCGCTATCCGCCCAGGCTCATCCGCTACCCGCCAGGTTGATGAAGGTTGAACCCGACATTATTGACACTCGCGTCCAGGTAGATTGTGTTAGTGACGGTTGGCCAGGGGCGACAAATGACAGATGCGCGCGACGTATTCGGCATCAATACGCGAAAGAACGTACTCTCGTACGTCGAGCGCCAGGTGGACCAAGACTTCAAAGACGCGCTATCGACAGACGAGTACGCAGTTGTAGTCGTCTATGGAACCTCCAAACAGGGCAAATCCTCCCTGTGCCGACACATTTTGCCACGCCCGTTTTGCACCTTTGTGGCTGGTGCATCTGACACAAGTTTTGAGACCCTCAATCGAGAAATTCTCGCTGCGAATGGCGTGTCGGAAAAAGGCGCCTCGACCGACGAAACAGTACGATCTTGGCAAGCGTCAGGCGAAATTGCAGTACCAGAATGGTTGTCGAGCTTGATTTCACTTCCCGCCAAGGTTGGCGCATCCCGCAACTCTCAGAGCAAGTCTGCGACATCGCGCGTCTTCGTCGGAGTAGATTATGCCAACGCAGCAAGCGTAGCGCGGATCTATTCAGAAGCTGTTGGGCGCAAGCCGATAGTGATTGATAACTTCCACTATTTCGATCGGGAGGAGCAAAGAAAGATCGCAACCGGAATTCGCGCCTTTGAGGAGGAGGGCATCAAGCTGGTCATCTTGGGCACGTGGCTAGAAGCCAATTACTTGACACACCTCAACAGCGACCTCTCTGGACGTGTGCGCTCGCTCTCTATTGAACAATGGACGAGCGACGACTTCTCGCGTGTAGTGGCTGCGGGAGAAAAAGCGCTTAACGTCCATTTCGGTGTTCGCGCGCGGGAAGCATTGATCGCAAAAGCCACCGGGAACATCGGGCTGCTCCAGAAGGCTCTTTCGCGAGTTGTGAAGGCCGAGGGTGTTTCTCGGACTTGTGACCGTAGAACCGAGATCGGGGCGCTTGGCATCGTGAACGAAGCGTTCAGAGGAATAGCGCAGGAGCAGTTGGACGACACCTTCGGACAGCTGAAGATGGTCGCTGAGTTGGGTCAGGCGCAAAAGCCTTGGAACGGCAGAACCAGGATGCACTACCTGTTGAGGGCCTTCGTCGCTGAACAGGACTCTGGGGCTCAGAAGGGCGTGCCGTCCGCGCGCCTAACGATGAGGGCGAACGAGTTAGTTTCGAGAATGCGCGGCAAAGAGCGTCTTGACGTCAACAACCTCGGCCCCGTCCGCCGCTTGCTAGGTGCCGAGTTGTTGGCTCACCAACGGAAGCACTTGTCGACGCCAATCATCTTCTATGACGGCGATGCAGACGCGCTGCGCGTCACGGACTCGTGGGCGCTGCTAACGTTGAGAAACGAGCGGGCCAAGTTGGTCGAGTTGTTTGAGGAAGCAGATCGCGATTTGTAGCTGAGCCAGTTGAAGTCCTGGGAGCGCCAGGTTCTTACTCCCCCCTTGGCGCGGGCACGTGCACGCCGCCGACGGGGCGTTGCGATAAAGTTTCCCGCCGGCAGCGGAAGAGTTCGGCGGGGCGACCGCCGGCGCTGGCGTCGAACTGACCGGTGCCATCGACCAATCCTGTACGATCCAGCAGGCGGCGGAAGTTCTGTTTGTGCAGCGAGAGCCCAGAGATCGCCTCCACCAGACGCTGCAGGTGCAGCAGCGTGAACAGCTCCGGCGCCAGTTCGAAAATCACCGGGCGATATTTGATCTTGGCGCGGAGGCGCCCCATCGCGGTCGCCAAAATACGGCGGTGATCGGAGACCATCGGCTCGCCCAAACCGGCAACAGCTTTCAGAGCTTCTGAAGTCCGCCCTTCGAAGCGGGCGCGGTCGCGCGCCGCTTCTGGGGCCAGCCCCGCTTCGTACAAGAGTTCGTAGCGGTCGAGTGCGCGCTCCTCGTTCCACACCGCTCCATCGAGTGCGAACGCCAGCCGTGTCCGCGCGCGGCGCTCGCTCTGTTCGTCTGGGTGAGCGCCGGCATCCGCCCAGGCCTTTAGCTTTGGCGCGATCATCTTGTCGATGATAGCGGGGCGGCCCCTGCGCCAATCTTCCCACGGAAAAAACTCATACCACGAGCGCCAGCGCGCGCCGGCG
>CAYRHK010000293.1:0-3161 GCA_964423825.1 uncultured Terricaulis sp.
ACGCAAAAACCATCACCGATCACTTCGCGGTGCTGCGTCCGCATTGCTGGCTGATGATCGGCCATTGCGGCGGCTTGCGCCACACCCAACGCATCGGCGACTACGTGCTCGCGCATGCGTATTTGCGCCGCGACAAGGTCCTTGACGACCGTGTGCCGCTGGAAGTGCCGATCCCGGCTATCGCGGAAGTGCAGGTAGCGCTGCAGAAGGCCGCCGCCACGGTTGCTGGTGGCGAGAAGGAGGATCTACGCCGGCGCTTGCGCACCGGCACGGTCGTCTCCTACGCCGACCGCAACTGGGAGCTCAATTACGTACAAGAGCGCCAGCTCCTATCCCAGTCGCGCGCCATCGCCGTCGACATGGAAAGCGCTTGCATCGCAACGCAAGGCTTCCGCCTACGCGTGCCGTATGGCGTGCTGCTCTGCGTGTCCGACAAGCCCGCGCATGGCGAGATCAAGCTGCCCGGCGTCTCCGACCGCTTCTACGACAGCGCCATCGGCGCGCATCTGCGTATCGGCTTAGAGACCATCGCGCTTTTGAAAAAGAACCGCGACACCCTGCACTCGCGCAAGCTGCGCGCCTTCGACGAGCCGCCGTTTAGGTAGGTGAGCACCACGCAAGGTACTGCACATGAGCGACATTCGGCGGCAAGTAGGAGTAGTGTTGCGCTTCCCGGTGGTGGCATTCCTCGGGGTTCTCTGGGTCGTCTATGTTTGGTGGTGGTTAGCCGCGCTATTGATCGGATTTGTGCTTGCTTGGCTCGTGCTGCAATATTTGGCCTATTGGCCGATGAAGACAGTCCTTTGGCTTATCGCAGCTTTCAACAATGATGATTCCTCCATTCTGCCGGATTATTGGGACGGTTATCCCGAAGATGTTCTGTCAGAGATACCTCAAGCAGTTAGAATTGGTTTCCCGACCTTGCGCCGGTGGCTGGTTGATGGTTTTTCTTCCTAACACTTAGAACCTACTACCTAACCCCTATGCACGACCGCCTCATTCCCCTCGACCGCGTTTTGAACTTCCGCGACTTCGGCGGCTGGGAGACCGCAGACGGCGCGCGGGTTGCGCGCGGGCGGCTTTTTCGCAGCGCGCATTTTGCCGAAGCGAGTGACGCTGACGTAACGACGTTGGATGCGCTCGGCATCCGCACCGTCGTCGATCTACGCCGCCCGGAAGAGCGCAATCGTGAGCCCAATCGCTGGCCGGGCGAGACTGCGCGCGTCATCGTCAACAATGAAGGCCCGCAAGAGGGTCTGCCGCCGCACCTGATCGCACTGATGCAGAGCGATCTGACGCCTGAGAGCGTCGCCGGCTACATGCATCAGCTCTATCGCGAATTCGCCGCCAACGAGCGTCACATCGATCTGTACAAGAACTGGTTCGCCGCGCTTATGAAGGACGATGGCCCGGCCGTCATTCATTGCGCCGCCGGCAAGGATCGCACTGGTCTGGGCTGTGCGCTAACTCTGATCGCGTTGGGCGTTCCTGAAGAGGCGGTCTACGCCGACTACGAATTCACAAACGCCGCGCTCGATCTCGACCAGCGCCTGCCGCGCATCAAGGAGCGCATGGAGGCGCGCCTCGGCAAGACACTAAGCGACGAGGCGCTGCGCCCCATGCTCGGCGTCCATGTCGATTATCTGCGCACCGCCTTTGACGCCATCGACGCGCAATACGGCTCGGCGCTGGGGTACATGGAGACGGAGCTGGGCGTGGGGGAACGCGAGCGGGCGGTGCTGCGGGAGCGGTTGGCGAGGTAGCGTCAGCCTTTGCGCCCGCCGCCGCGTGCACTACCGTGCGCCGATGCAGGTGATTTTCCTCTACGGGCCCGTCGCGGCGGGCAAGCTAACCGTGGCGCGCCATCTAACGCGGATCACGGGGTTCGCCCTGTTTCACAATCATCTCATTGTCGACGCGGTGGCTGCGGTCTTTCCGTTCGGATCGGCGCCATTCGTGAAGTTGCGTGAGCGCTTCTGGCTTGACACATTGTCCGAAGCCGCGATTGCGAGGCGCTCGGTGATCTTCACGTTTGCGCCGGAACCCACGGTGGCGCCGGATTTTCCGCAGCGCGCTCAGTCCTTGGTCAGCGCTGCGGGTGGTCAGGTGTTTTTTGTACGACTTGCGGTTTCCGACAATGAGCAGGAGCGCCGCATTGTGGACCCCAGCCGCGCGCGCTACGGGAAGCTCGCGTCAGTCGAATTGCTGCGCGAGCTGCGTTCGTCGTTCAAAGCGGCTGAGGCCGTGATGCCCGAGCCTATGCTCAGCGTGGACACCGGATCGGTGAGGCCCGAAGAGGCGGCGCGCATCATCGCGGACGCCGTTTTGCCAAGGCCCCAGGCGTCAACGCCTTAAGCGGCCTCACCCCGCTTTTCGCTTCTCCATCATCTGGTCGAAGCTTTCCCAAACGCCCGCGCCGCCGTGCCATTCGCCCTTGGTCGCGGCTTTTGAGTATTCGGTGGCGCGCGCTTCGAAGAAGTTCGCGTGCTCGACGCCGTTCAGTATCGCGGTGAGCCACGGGATTGGGTGTTCGGTGACGTCGTAAATTTTCGGCAGACCGAGTTGTCCAAGACGCCAGTCGGCGATGTAGCGAATGTATTGTTTGATGTCCTCGGCGGTCATGCCTTGCACCGGGCCCATCTCGAACGCCAGTTCGATAAAGCGATCCTCGATGCCGACGACGGTTTTGCAGCACTCGATGATGTCGCTCTTCACAGCGTCGGTGAGCGCGCCGGTTTCCTTCGCATACGCGTGGAAGAGCTTGATCATCCCTTCGCAGTGCAAGCTCTCATCGCGCACGCTCCAGGTCACGATCTGCCCCATGCCCTTCATCTTGTTGAAGCGCGGGAAGTTCATCAGCATCGCGAACGACGCAAACAATTGCAGGCCTTCGGTGAAGGCGCCGAACATGGCGAGCGTGCGCAGGATGTCTTCGTCGGTCTCGACGCCGAACGTGCCCATGTAATCGTGCTTGTCGCGCATCGCCTGGTAGTCCAGGAACGCCGCGAACTCGGTTTCCGGCATGCCGATGGTTTCGAGCAGCAGCGCGTACGCGGCGACGTGAATGGTCTCGATGTTGGAGAACGAAGCCAACATCATTTTCACTTCGGTCGGTTTGAAGACGCGCGAGTAGCGCTCCATGTAATTGTCGTTCACCTCGA
>CAYRHK010000294.1:0-3160 GCA_964423825.1 uncultured Terricaulis sp.
GGCGCCCGGACGCATTGTGCTCGACTACGATCCCGCGATTGCGCGTACGGTGGCGCCGGGTTCGAACGACATCGCTAACCTGTGGCCGCTATTCGACGCTCTGAAGCCGATCCCAACATTGTTGGTACGTGGCGCGATCACCGACGTTCTCATGGAGTCCACAGTCGAAGAGATGCGCCGCCGCAAGCCGGATCTGATTGTCGCCTCTGTCCCCGACGTCGGCCACGCGCCGTTCCTTACGGAGCGGGAAGCGTGGGCGGCGGTGCGCGATTTTGTGACGCGCGCTTGAAATCTTAGTCCGTCTATGGTCGCCAAACTAGGTGGCGAGGAGTCGAACGCACGAACCCGAAGCGAGCGTTGGCGCAGTCGGCTCATCTTTGGCGGCTCGGCCACGCCGTGGGGCGCTGAGCGCAAATTGGGCCCCGGTTGATGAAACTTGCAGGAACGACCGGGAACGGCGATCGTGAGCCGGTTTGACTAGCAAGGCGTGAGCGGCTGAACCTGAGCGCGCCGGCCATTCAGCAAGTATGGCGCTTCAGGTGGCCTCCATGAGTTCGCGCACCTACTACTTCGCGCCAGTACCGGAACTGAGCGCACTGCGGTCTTCGTTGTCCAGGCACTTTGGCGACGGCGACGAGCGGGTCTTCATCTATTTCGACGCGCATGACGTGTTTGGCGATTCCGAGCGTGTTGGGAACGAGCAACTTCACGTGGCATATGCCGAAAGCGCGGTCAGAGTATTGCTTCGATACTACGAGCCCGGAACAGGGCCACTCGCCGGTTGGATGACGGTTGAGGTGGTGAACCAACATGATATCGACGATGAATCCCTCGCCATGGCGATGGCTGCGGCGACCGGCGTTCACTTCTTCTATCGCGATCCGGTGCCCGAACCCGGCGACTCCCCACTCGTCGAAGCGGCTCAAATCGAAGTGCAGCCCAGCGGTGAGCAGCGCAAGGTCTGGGTGAACGAGTATGGCGGCGCGAGCAACCGGACGATGACTGCCGTGTTGGATCGCGGAGCGTAACGAGGCTCTTGAATGAAAAGGCGAATGCGGACCGTCTGTGTTCGGCGAGACCGGGCCGTTGCTGTGCGCGGAAAGTCACTGACCGCAATTGAGGGAGCGGGCCGGTCGCCAAATTCGTGTCGATGACGCGCTGGCCCAAATCCGCCGTTTGCGCAGGCGGCGCTACCACTGCAGCGCGGACGGCGGCGGCGGAATTTTCTCGAAAGTGAGGCCTGTGAAGTCGGCGATGAGGCGCGCCTCCGCGACGACTGTCGCGGGCGCCGCAATAGACCCAGCGTGCGATCGATAGACACGGCCATCATATGCGAAGGTGATGCCGGTCTGCGGCCGCAAATCCACCCAGTGGATTCTATTGGCGCCCGCCATGTACAATTCGAGCGCAACATCTGATTGATAAGTATCGTCTTCGACGCTGCCAAAGCGCGCGGAGCGCTTCGCGCTGAGGCCGCCTGCGCGCATGAGCGAGGATTCGGCGGCGTAGATTGGAATGTCTGGCGTTCCTGCGCTCGCAATTGGCTCAAGTTCGAGTTCGGCCAAGTGGATCGCGCCGTCGCGGTCAAAGTATCCGCCACCCGTCCAGGTTCCCATCGAGGGCCAGACCGCGAGCGCCGTGAAGTAAGGCGGTTTGCTGAGAGCCGTCCAAGTCGAAAAGGAATCGACAACCAGACGTGGCGGGGCGGGTGAGGCCTGCTCGCGAACATATCGGGGCGTGCGGCGCCGACCGCGATTTCGCACAGAATCGGGCGCTGGTTCGTAGTACGATGCTGCGCTGGGTCGCGTACGGGGCCGGTGGTACTGCGCGGCCCAATAGATCAGCCTCTCGCCGTCGGGAGATAGGTCGAACAAGCGCACGACCCCTCGCAGCCATTGGCCGTGCTGAAATTCATCGGTCGCCAAATCCCAAGCAATCAAATGGTAGTGTTCACGAGGTCCGCGCCGGAGGATCGCGGCTTTCCGCGCTTCGGCGGCGAAGAGCACCTTGAGTGAAACGCCGACTGTCGCCGATTTGATTGCCCTCATCTGGCGCTATGTTAGAGCGAAGGGCACCCGCGCTCAACGTCCAAGATCGGCGATGATCGCGCCATTGCTGCGGGCGCTAAGCCACTGACCGCAATTGATAGAGTAGGCTGCTCGCGAAAATTGGCCCCCGTGACGCACGCCGGGTCAATGCTGCCTTTCACGGCTACTTCAATGAGCCGGCGCCAGAAATCTCGCAGACGATCGATGCCTTGCCGGCGGCGTTCCTCACCTCGAGTACTTCCCGTGCGGCCGCGCTGCCGCTCCGCCTTTCGAAAGTAACGGTATCGTCCCAGAAGATGGGGCGCTGCAACGTGAACATCAGTTGCACCGGAAGTATGTATTTGGGCGCGACGAAACGATTCCAAATGATGCTGAAGACCTGATTTCCGGTGGCGATTGGCTTTGAGAATCCGGCTGCGCGCGCGAGATCGGTATCTGTGTGCAGCGACGGCGGACGGTTGAGTTCAAAACACTGCACAGCCTCAGGCGTGAACGAGAACATGCCGACGTTTTCGAATTCGCCCGGCGCAGCGGGCTCGACGCCCCGTGCCGCCCGCTCACTTCTTTCCGGCTGCGCCGCGGGGTCGAAGAGGAGCAAATTCATCAGCATTTCTGCAAACGGTTTCCCGGTTGTGTTGGCAGCCTCGATGGCAAACCCGCAGACATGCCCACGTGGGTCGGCGTCGAACACTTTGACGCGGCCTTGGATGAACGCTGGCGTATCAATTGGATGGCGCCCAGTGATGGAGACGTTCTGGCTGGTAATCACAGCGCCCCAGTTTGGAAATTGATCTGTGATCGCTTCGCCTACGGCATAGACGCCTCCCATGAACGCTAGAAACGGGTCCAGAAAAGAGTCGGTAGACTCGATGCCGCTGGCACGGTGAATCAAGGCCTGCTCATCCGCCGTATAGTGGCAGCGGCGCGTTGGAATAAGAGCGTCCAGCTCAAGCTTGAAGGATGTAGACACTGCAAATTCCCCCCGCCACCGGTCACGTGCCAGCCCATTCGGCACAGCGCGGACCGTCTGTCCAGCAAACGATCGAGACCGGCCACTTTCGGCGACAACGCGCCGTAGCTTGTCGAATGTGATCTACGGCAGGAATTGAGCG
>CAYRHK010000295.1:0-3157 GCA_964423825.1 uncultured Terricaulis sp.
ACCTGTGACCCCTACGATGTCAACGTAGTGCTCTCCCGCTGAGCTACGCGCCCGAACCTATCAAGGTCCACCGTTGGGTGGCGTGCATATAGAACGGGGTCCCGCTTGGAGGCAAGCTGCCCTCGCTGCCCTCAACCCCAGGCCCGATAGCCCGACATGGCGCCGCTGCATTTGTCGATCACGAAGGTGAACCCGGCGTCCCGCGACATGATCAGGTCGCCCTCCAGCCAGGTCTCCGCGTAGCGCCCAACGCGCCAATGATCGCCTTCGTCGGCGGCTTGTAACGAGCCATCGTCAGGCGCCATGCCAGTGACCGCCGCAGCAATCCCTCGCGCTGTCGCTTCATCTTCGACAAAGCAGCGATCGCTTGAGGGAGGGGCGGTCGCGCACGCGCCAACCAGAACCGCGAGGAACAGAACCCTCACGCCGCCGCGATCACGCGCTCGATTTCGATCACCAAGTCCTTCAAGTGGAAGGGCTTGGAGAGCACTTTGGCGTCTTTGGGCGCTTGGCTCTGAGGAGAAAGCGCGACCGCCGCAAAACCGGTAATGAACACGATCTTCATGGCGGGATCGACCTCAGCCCCGCGGCGCGCCAGTTCGATGCCGTCCAATCCAGGCATGACGATGTCCGTGAGCAGAAGGTCGAACGAACCGAACTGCAGCGCCTCCCAGGCGCTGTCGCCGTCGCCATAGGCCGCAACGTCGTGGCCGGCGCGGCCAAGATTGGTCGCCAGAAAGGTTCTGAGCGAGTCATCGTCTTCGGCCAATAGGATCCGCGCCATGCGCCGCTCCGAACTCTGGCTTACGCCTAACCGGTAACTGCTAGCATGAACGGGGTAAAGGCCGCCTGAACTGGATTGACGCTGGGCGGGCTGACAGCGAACAATATCCCCCATGGACGGAAGCGATCACGGTTCCTGCACGGCGCGCGCCGATGTTGCCGCACCAGCGCCGGACGCCTCTGTTGAGCCTGCGTTTACCGTGATCGAACCGCTGCATCGCACGGCGCCGCTCATTTTCGCGTCTCCCCACAGCGGTCGCCGCTACCCCGCCGAGCTTCTGGCGGGTTCGAAAGTGAGCCTAATCAGCCTACGCCGCTCCGAAGACGCCTACGTGGACGAACTCTTTGCCAGCGCCCCCGCCCACGGCGCCTTGGTGCTCGCCGCCTCGGTCGCCCGAGCCTATGTCGACGTCAACCGCGACCCGGGCGAGCTTGATCCCGACATGTTCGAGCAGCGGCCGCTCACCACCACCCCCGCCACATCTGCGCGGGTACAAGCTGGCCTCGGTGCGATCCCGCGCATTTGCGGCGACGGCCAGCCGATTTACCGAAGCAAGCTCAGTTTAGCTGACGCCGAACGGCGCATCAGCGAAGTCCACAGCCCCTACCACGGCGCGCTTCGCGGGCTTGTTGAGCAAACCAAGGCGCAGTTCGGCTGCGCGGTGCTAATCGATTGCCATTCGATGCCATCGAGCGCGCGCGGCGCGCACGCGCCCGATGTCGTGCTGGGCGACCGCTTCGGCGCGTCCTGCCACGCCTCGGTGATCGCGCTGGCCGAGGCCACCCTGCGGCGCTTGGGCTATCGCGTCGCGCGCAACGCGCCCTTCGCCGGCGGCCATACTACGCAGACCTATGGCCGGCCGCATCAGCATGCACACGCGCTGCAGATCGAAATCAACCGCGCCCTTTACCTGGACGAGCGCACTTTGGAGCGCACCACCGGCTATGCCCGCGTTCGCGCTGATATGACCCGCCTGGTGGAGGCGCTGGCCGCCGCGGCGCTGCACAAGAGCTTGGCGTGAGCGCCCAAGAAAAAGCCGCGGGCTTTGGGGCCCGCGGCAAGGTCAATAGGGAGGAAACGCCCGATAGGGCGGATACGGCGTCGCGAAACGCCGCAACGATTGAAGACTAGTGTGCAACGCAGCAAAACGCAAGCTGAACACGTCGTCATTTTTGTGTTTGGATGCTCACTTGTCTGATATTATTGGTCTTTTATGATTTCCCAGCCGTTATTGCGGGTGCTCACATGCGCCGCCGGATAGGTTGAAGCGGCCGAAGCGCGCAAGGCGCCGTTGAACTGCGGCCCGGGGTTGTGCAGAACCCCCCGTCAATCCCCTAAGGAAGTCCCCTCCCCATGGCCGAGCGCCTGCGTAATCTCGCGATCATCGCCCACGTCGACCACGGCAAGACCACGCTCGTCGATCAGCTCCTGACCCAAGGCGGCGCGTTCCGCGCCAACGAGGCCCGCCAGGAACGGGCCATGGATTCCAACGACCAGGAGCGCGAGCGCGGCATCACCATCCTCGCGAAGTGCACATCCATTCTCTGGGCCAAGGACGGCGAGGAATATCGGCTCAACATCGTCGACACTCCGGGCCACGCGGATTTCGGCGGCGAAGTCGAACGCATCCTCGGCATGGTCGACGGATGCGTGCTTTTGGTCGACGCCAGCGAAGGCGTGATGCCGCAAACCAAGTTCGTGCTCTCGAAGGCGCTCGGGCGCGGGCTTCGCCCCATGGTGGGGTTGAACAAAGTCGACAGACCGAGTGCTGATCCCGACAAAGCGCTCAACGAAATTTTCGAGTTGTTTTTGGCGCTAGGCGCCAGCGACGAGCAGGCCGACTTCCCGATCTTGTACGCTTCGGGAAAGGAAGGCTGGGCCAAAACCGATATGGCCCATGAGCAGCAAGACCTCACACCACTGTTCGAATTGATCGTGCGCCATGTGCCGGAGCCCAAGCCGATCGCACACAAGGACGAACCGTTTGCGCTCATTGTCACAATGTTGGATAGCGATGCATTCCTGGGCCGCGTGCTTACGGGACGCGTCGAGTCTGGGCGCGTAAAGGTCGGCGACACGGTGAAGTCCTTGCACCGCGACGGCACGGAGATCGAGCGCGGCAGGCTCACGAAACTACTATCATTCCGTGGCCTCAAGCGCGTGCCGGTCGAGAGCGCGGAGGCCGGCGACATCGTCGCCATCGCGGGGCTTGTCGAAACCACGGTCGCCGACACCATCGGCGCCATCGAACTTGCCGCGCCCTTGCACGCGCCGCCGATCGATCCGCCGACGTTGGCGATCACCATATCGATTAATGACAGCCCGCTCGCCGGACGCGCCGGCGACAAGGTGCAAAGCCGCGTCATCCGCGAG
>CAYRHK010000296.1:0-3134 GCA_964423825.1 uncultured Terricaulis sp.
CGCTGCACGCGCTGCTGAGCACCGGCCGAGCGCTGAATCGGCGGCGGCGGGGCCTTATAGGCGCTTCAAATCACCCCGTCGACGGGCGCTGAAACCGAGCGCCAATACGCCTATCGAGCGCGTCGCGGACGCTGCGATACTCCATAAGCACTTGGTCGCGCGAGCCTTCCGCCAGGGACGGGTCGAAGGTCGGCCAATACTCGGCAAATTGAGCCAAGGCCGGGACGAGATCCAACGCGCGGTGGTGCGCCTCGGGACTCAGCGACACGATCAGGTCGAAGACGCCCTCTTCCGGGTCGAGGACGTCGATGCCCTTCGGGCGGGCGCGCGTCATGTCGGCGCCCACTTCATCGATCACGAACGCCGCCATCGCCGAAACCTCCTCCACGGGACGAATGCCCGCGCTTTCGACACGCACCAGCGGACCGAAACGCATGCGCATCAGCGCGGCGGCCATCTGCGAGCGGATCGCGTTGCTAGTGCACAGGAAGAGCACCGAGCCCGGCAGCTCATCCGCGCGCATTGAGCGAGCAAACCAAGGTGAAGAGCCGCCGAGCGGTTTCGAGGTTGATCTCGATGCGCTCGGCCAGCGCCTCCTGAAGCACTTCCGCCCCTTCGTTGTGAAGGCCGCGCCGACCCATGTCGATGGCCTCGATCTGCGAGGGCGCGGCGTTGCGAATAGCGGCGTGATAGCTTTCGCAGATCATCGCGTAGTCTTTGACAAGCTTGCGCACCGACGACATCGCTACGCTGTGAAGGCAAACGCGCGCGCCGCCTTGATCGGCCACGTCGAAAACCAGCCTTCCCTCGGCTAACGCCAGCGAGAGGACGTAGGGCCCGCCTTCGATGCCCTTCACCGCAAAAGTGTTGCTTTCCCTCATATCGAACAGCGCAATGCGCCGCTCGTGCTCGACGTTCGGCGACGCCGGCGCCAGGGAGGCTTCATCCAGCGTGATGTCGATGAGGCGATTGCGCTCGACGCTCATGGGAGATCGCTGCGCGAAGCGGGCGCGAAGGATGCGGATTTGATGTTGTGGCCCCGCCTCATGCGCCGTCTTCGTGGTCGGGACGGCGCGGCGTCGGCCACACCGGTCCGGTGTCGACTAGGATTGCGTCGAGGCACTCGACTTCGATTACAATCTCGCCGCCGCCCGCAAGCACGATGGACACAAGTCCTCCTGGAGGCTCTTCCGCTGGAGTGAACGTCAGCGACAAGATCGCGGCCAGCGCATTGGGCTCTTCACGGCGCAAGCGACGGCTTCTCACCCCCAAAACGCCCTCGATGGAAAGGCCCGCACGCACGCGTTCATACGGGCCGTGCGCGCCAGCTTTTTCCCAGCGAAAGCGATTGATCGCCGCCGTGAAACGGCGCGCCTTTGGATCGTGCCTTAGATCGCCGGCGCGGACCAAAGCGTCTTGTACGGCAGCGGCGATGACCGCGAGGTCCGCCGCGTCCTCGGCCATCAACTTCAGCAACTCGCTCATCGCCCGCCCAAACCCGCCGCTCACTCTTCCTTGCGACGTTCGACGCGCGCGCCGCACGCTGCGAGCTTGCCTTCAAGCCCCTCGAATCCGCGATCGAGGTGATAGACGCGATTGACAATGGTTTCACCCTCCGCCGTCAGCCCCGCGACGACGAGGCTCACGGAGGCGCGCAGATCGGTCGCCATCACCGGCGCGCCGATGAGCCGCTCGACGCCGGTGACAATCGCCTCGGAGCCCTGCACTGCGATTTGGGCTCCTAAACGCGCCAGCTCCGGCGCGTGCATGAAGCGGTTCTCGAAGATGGTCTCGCGCACCCGCGACTGGCCATCGGCCACGCAGAGCAACGCCATCATCTGTGCTTGCAGGTCAGTGGGGAAGCCAGGGAACGGTGCGGTTTCGAAATCAACCGGTCGAGGGCGCTGCGCGGGATCGCGCGCGACGCGCAAGCCGTTGTCCAGCACCATCACGGTCGCGCCAGCGCCGCGCAGCACCGCAACCAACGCGTCCAGATGTTCGGGACGCGCGCCCTTCAGGGTGACGTCGCCGCCGGCGGCCGCCGCCGCGATGGCATAGGTGCCAGCCTCTATGCGGTCGGCCACGACCGCATGCTTGGCGCCCTTGAGGCTGCTGACACCCCGGATATGTATCTCGTTCGCGCCCGCGCCCTCGATCTTGGCGCCCATGGTGTTGAGGCAATCAGCCAGGTCGGCGATCTCAGGTTCACGGGCGGCGTTCTTCAGCACCGTGTCGCCCTGCGCGAGCACGGCCGCTAGCATGGCGTGCTCAGTGGCGCCCACGGATACGAAGGGAAATTCGATCTCGGCGCCCTTCAGCCCGCGCAGCGCCGCAGCCTTCACATAGCCCTGCTCGATGTGGATATCGGCGCCCATGGCCTCGAAGGCCTTGAGGTGCAGGTCCACCGGGCGCGCACCGATGGCGCACCCCCCCGGCAACGACACCGTTGCATGCCCCGCTCGCGCCAACAATGGGCCTAACACGTTGAAAGAGGCCCGCATTTTACGAACTTGATCGTAGGGCGCGATGGTCGAGGTGATTTCGGCGGCGTGCAGGCGCAACGTCCGCGCCTCCTTGATCCAGGCGATTTCAACCCCCAGCGACGCCAACAGCTGCGCCATGAAGCGGGTGTCTGCCAAGTCGGGCATGTTTTCGAGCACCAGCGGCTCGCTAGACAGCAACGACGCGGCTTGCAGCTTCAGGGCTGAATTCTTCGCGCCGTAAATGGGAATGACGCCGGTAAGGGGCGATCCGCCTGTAATTGTTATGCGATCCATTGCGGTCTTTCGCTGATCCCCCGGCGCGTTATGAGGCGCGGTCCAGCCTGTGGCAAGCGATCCTCAGGAACGCTTGCTGCTGGTTTTGGGAGCACTCGGCGCGTCCTTGTCGGCAGCCTGTTTGCGCCGGGCGATGTTGCGCTTGAGCGCCTCGGCCAAACGGGATTTGGCGGCGGACGTAGGTTTGGGCGGTGTCATCTCACCAAACATGCCCGTCGCCGACCTGCAGCGCAAATGCCGGCTTCCCTACCGGTCGGCGCCAAGCTAGAAGCGCGGCCTTCGCACCGGTTTCGCCGCGGTAGCTCAGTGGTAGAGCGCACCCTTGGTAAGGGTGAGGTCGAGAGTTCAATCCTCTCC
>CAYRHK010000297.1:0-3126 GCA_964423825.1 uncultured Terricaulis sp.
ATTCGAGCGCTGCATCGTCGAGCCGCTTCAGCACGAACACCTGCGCGCGCGACAGCAGCGCGGCATTGATCTCAAAACTCGGGTTCTCGGTCGTGGCGCCGACAAGAGTGACGATCCCTTGCTCCACATACGGGAGAAACCCATCCTGCTGGGCGCGATTGAAGCGATGAATCTCGTCGACAAACAGCAATGTACCCTTGCCGCTGGCCCGCCGCCCACGTGCGGTCTCGAACGCCTTCTTCATGTCGGCGACGCCAGAGAACACGGCGCTGATTTGTTGGAACTCAAGTCCCGTGGCTTCCGCAAGCAGACGCGCAATGGTGGTCTTGCCGACGCCGGGCGGTCCCCAAAGCACCATGGAGGCCAACCGCTTGCCCGCCACCATGCGCCCGATTGGCGCCTCGGCTTTCAGCAGGTGATCTTGACCGACCACCTCATCGAGCTTCTTGGGCCGCAGCCGTTCGGCCAATGGCGCCAAAGCGGCGTCACCCAAACCAGCGGCTTCAAACAGGTCCGACATGGCGCCAACATAGCAGACATAAGCCTGGAGGCCCGCATCCGATGTCGTCCCAGCAGAAAGCCATTTTGCAAGCCCTAGCCAACCGCGCCAATGCCGGCGAAATCGAAGGGCTGGAAGATTTCTTCACCGAGGAGTTCGTCCTCCACGATCCCGCAACGCCCGATTGGCCGACAGGCAAAGAGGGCGCCCGCACGATGATGGCGGCATTCGCCGGAATTAGGCTCGATATTCTCGATATGGTCGAGGAGGGCGACCGCGTGTGCGTTCGCTGGTCCTTCTCCGGCTTGCGCGATGGCGCGAAGATCACCGCATCCTGCATGGCGACCTACCGCTTCAAGGACGGTCGCATCGCGGAGGACTGGGGGCTAACCACCCGCCGTCCCTGGCCCTGAGTACGCCTCACATCCCAAACCGCACCTCGGCCCGCTGACCGCCCCGCTCGACACCAATCACCCAAGCGCGCGCTTGCGCCAACGCGCGGTCCAACCCTTCGGCATCGCGAATGGGCTGGCCATTGATCGCGTCGATGATGTCGCCCGGCCTGAATCCAAGTCGTGCAGCGACGCCGTTGCGATCAAGAGCCTGAATGAACACCCCGCTGGCGAAGGGATCGAGCCCAGAGGCTTCGGCAGTGGCAGGCGTCAGCGTCACCACGCGCGAACCAGACAGAGGATGACGCCCGGCGAGAACGCGAGCCTCCGGCGCACCACCCGGAGGCGCCTCCGCCGTGGCGGTCAGCGTGATGCGCCGACCGTTGCGCAGCACTTCCAGCGGCACGCGCGCGCCAGGGCGTTGGGTCGCGAACTGGTAGCGCAAGCCGCCCTCGTCACGCACTTCGATGCCGGCGACCGAGATGATGATGTCCCCTTGTTGCAAACCAGCGCGCTCGCCCGATGCGCGCGGATAGAGCGCCGAAACGAGCACCCCCTCAGGCCTCGAAAGCCCAAGCGACCGCGCGATGTCGGAGGTGACCGCCTGCACGCGCGCGCCAAGCCACGGACGCACAACTTCCCGCCCTCCTGCAATCGCCGATTCAACGACACGCCGAACCATCTCGGCGGGGATCGCAAAGCCGATGCCATTGGAGCCGCCGGTCTCAGAGAAGATCGCACTATTGATGCCGACCAGGGACCCGCTCATGTCCACGAGTGCGCCGCCCGAGTTCCCGCGATTGATCGCCGCGTCGGTTTGAATGAAGAACGCGTAGTCGCTCACGCCGACCTCAGTGCGCGCCAACGCCGAGATAATGCCGCTGGTGACAGTCTGCTCAAGACCGTAGGGGTTGCCGATGGCGATCACGAGATCGCCCACCTGGGTGCCATGCTGGGTGTCAGCGAACGCAAGCGTCGGCAAACGCTCATTACCCGGATTGATGCGCAACACAGCGAGGTCCACGCGCGGATCGGCAAGTAGGAGTTCGGCGTCGAATTCGCGGCGATCCGCCATCACGATTTTCAGCGACTGCGCGCCCTCGATAACGTGGTTGTTCGTGACGATGACGCCGTCAGCGCGCACGACAACTCCGGACCCAAGCGACTGCTCGACACGCGGTGCGGAGAAGCGCCCGTAAAATGGATCGCGCGACATGCCCCCGCGCACAACACGCGCAGCGTAAACGTTTACGACCGCCGGCGAGGCGCGCGCCACCACTGGGGCGAACGAGAGCTGCACTTCCCCCCGACTATTCGGCGCAGCACGGACGAGCGGCTCCGCCTGCACAAGCTGCAAATAGGGTTCACCAGCCTCCACCGGTGGCGTAGGGCCTGAATTGGCCATGGGCGCCACCGCCAGCGCACCGCCGGCGAAGCCCGCTATGAGCGCCAGAAACGGCGAAGCTTTCAGTAGGTTCGCTCGCGTGATCTTCATCGGGGTTAGGCTCCGCCACTCGCAGCTGCGTCCTTGCCGTCGCTCATGGGCGGAAACATGGCGCGTTGCATTAAGTCTGCCCAAACGGCATCCGCGCCCCAAAAATGAAACGAGCCGCCCCTTCGGGGCGGCTCGGCGCAAATCCTCACGAAGCGCTTGTTCAGTCGTCGGTGTAGATCGCTTCCGGGCGCGGACCACTGTCCTGGCCGCGCGCGTCCTCATCGCGGTCCACCAACTCAATCACCGCGAGCGGTGCATTGTCGCCACGACGGAACCCTGCCTTCAACACCCGCGTATAACCGCCGGCGCGCGCCTTGTAACGCGGCGCCAAGGTCTCGAAGAGCTTCTTCGTCTGGGTCTCATCTCCCATCCGCGATAGCACCAAGCGCCGAGAGCCAAGATCACCCTTCTTAGCAAGTGTCACCAGACGTTCGACCACGGGCCTCAGAGCTTTCGCCTTCGGCAAAGTCGTCACGATTTGTTCATGCTTTACAAGCGCGGCGGCCATATTGGCGAACATCGCCTGGCGATGGCTGGCGGTGCGATTGAGTTTCTTATGTCCGACGCCGTGGCGCATGTGTTTCGTGCCTCAGATTTGGTCTTCGTACTTCTTCGCGAGATCTTCGATATTGTCAGGCGGCCAGTTCTCGACCGCCATGCCGAGGTGCAAGCCCATGGTCGCCAGCACTTCCTTGATCTCGTTCAACGATTTGCGCCCGAAATTCGGCGTGCGCAGCATC